>JBFHXN010000080.1:0-9067 GCA_041598955.1 Desulfuromonadales bacterium
CCCGGGCGCCGACGTTGCTGGTCATGATCAGGGCGACGTTCCGGAAGTCGGCCTTCTTGCCATTGTTGTCGGTGAGGGTTCCGTGGTCCATGACCTGGAGCAGGATATTGAAAAGGTCGGGGTGGGCCTTCTCGATCTCGTCGAGAAGCAGCACGGCGTAGGGATGCTTCAGCACCGCCTCGGTGAGCAGCCCCCCCTGGTCGAAACCGACGTATCCCGGAGGAGCTCCAATCAACCGGGCGACGGAGTGCTTCTCCATGTACTCGCTCATGTCGAAGCGGATGAATTCGACACCGAGCTGCAGGGCGAGTTGACGGGCGACCTCGGTCTTTCCGACCCCCGTGGGCCCGGTGAAGAGGAAGGAGCCGACGGGCTTCTCCGGGGAGCCCAGCCCGGCCCGGGCCCGAAGGATGGCCCGGCTGAGGGCGTCGATGGCCCCGTCCTGGCCGAAGACCACCCGCTTGAGATCCCGGCCGAGGCTCTTGAGGCGTCGCCGGTCGGAGCTGGAGACGTTGCGGTCGGGGATGCGGGCGATACTGGCCACAACCCCCTCCACGTCTCGCACGGAGATGGTCTTCGAGGCCCGGGGACGGATGCGGAAGGCCGCCCCGACCTCGTCGATGACGTCGATGGCCTTGTCGGGGAGGTGGCGCTGGGTGATATGGCGGGCCGAGAGCTCCGCTGCGGCCTCCAGGGCCTCGTCGGCATAGACGACCCCGTGATGCTCCTCGTACTGACCCCGCAGCCCCCGCAGGATTTCCAGGGTCTCGGCCACCGTCGGTTCGACGATGTCGATTTTCTGGAAGCGCCGGGAGAGGGCCCGGTCCTTGTCGAAGAGGTTGCGGTACTCCTCGTAGGTGGTGGAGCCGATGCAGCGCACCTCGCCGGAAGCGAGCAGGGGCTTGAGAATGTTGGAGGCGTCGAGGGACCCTCCGCTGGTGGCTCCGGCTCCCACGATGGTGTGGATCTCATCGATGAAGAGGATCGCCCCGGGCTTCTTCTTGAGGGCCGTTACCACGGCCTTGAGCCGCTCCTCGAAATCGCCGCGGAATTTGGTTCCCGCCAGCAGCGCCCCCATGTCGAGAGCGAAGACTTCGCTGCCGGCCAGAATCTCGGGGATATCCCCCTGCTCGAGACGCAGGGCCAGCCCCTCGGCGATGGCGGTCTTGCCCACCCCGGGCTCCCCGACGAAGAGGGGGTTGTTCTTGCGCCGCCGGCAGAGGACCTGGACGGTCCGCTCCAGTTCGGCCGAACGGCCGATGAGGGGATCGATCTTCCCCTCCCGGGCCCGCTCCACCAGGTTGACGGTGAAGGATTCCAGGGGGCTGCGCGCGGGCGCGGCCTTGGGCGCCTGGGCGGGCTCCCCCTCCGGAGACGGAGCCTGCCGGGGGGGGGAAGCGCTCTCGCCGGGAACCTTGGTGACGCCGTGGGAGATGTAGTTGAGCACGTCAAGGCGACTGACCCCCTGGGCCTCCAGGAAGGAGGCGGCGTGGGAGTTCTTCTCCCCCAGGATGGCGGCCAGGATGTCGCCGACGGTGGCCTCTTTTTTCCCGGCCGAGTGCATGTGCATGATGGTGCGCTGCAGGACCCGCTGCAGCCCGATGGTCTGCTCGGGAACGGCCTCCTGGTCCCCGGGGAGCGCCTCCAGGTGCTCGGAGAAGAAATCCTCCAGCAGGTCACGCAGGGACTTGGCGTCACCCCCGCAGTTGCGGATGATTTCCTGCCCTCCATCGTCGAAAAGAATCGCGAAGAGGACGTGCTCGGTGGTCAGGTACTCGTGGTGCCGCCGCTGGGCTTCCCGTACCGCCAGGGTGAAGGTGATCTGGACTTCCTGACTGAACATGGCTCCGTTTCTTCAGGCCTCTTCGAGGCTGCAGCGCAGGGGAAAGCCGGCCTCCCTGGCCAGGCTATGCACCCGTGCGACTTTGGTTTCGGCAATCTCGCCGGGAAAGGTTCCGCAGATCCCATGCCCCTTGTGGTGGATATTGAGCATGATCTGGTTGGCCTCTGTCGGAGACTTGTGGAAGACCGTCTCCAGCACGTGAACAACGAATTCCATGGTGGTGTAATCGTCGTTGTGCATCAGCACCCGGTAAAGGGGTGGTAAGGCAACCTGGTCCCGGGGCCGGGTCTGGGCCCCCGTTTCCTGGCCTGGTAGCTGTTTGGCCAAGGCCCTCACTCCATGACGGGATAAAGAATTGGAAGTTATCCTAGCACAACTCCCGCGGAGCGTCCAAGGGGGCACCGAAAGCTGTATAATCTCCCAAATCCCTATGCTATAGTCGTGCCATCCTTCATCCCGCCACCCTTCCGGAGCGGCAGAGCCAAACCCGGCCGCACCGGCAAACACCTAAGAAAAGGAGAGAACATGCAGAACAGGCAATGGGACCCCTCCGGCGATCAGCTGGAGAAAAAGATCAAGGAAATAGCCGAGCGGTTCCGGGGGGAGTTCCCCGGAAACAAGGCCCTGTTCGCCATCCTCGCGACCATTTTGGTCGTCTTCGCCGCCTCCGGGAGCTTCTTCAAGGTCGATACGGAGGAGACCGGGGTCGTTCTGCGCTTCGGCCAATACGCCTACTCGGCGGAACCGGGACTCCACTTCAAACTCCCCTTCGGCATCGACCGGGTCTATCTCGTCCCGACGGGCCGTGTTCTCAAGGAGGAATTCGGCTTCCGGACGGTCCAGGCCGGTGTTCGCTCCACCTACTCGACAGAGCGATTCGACGAGGAGTCGTTGACCCTCACCGGCGACCTCAACGTCAGCGACGTGGAGTGGATCGTCCAGTACCAGGTGGTCGATCCCCTGCGCTTTCTCTTCAACATCCGCCACCCCCAGGAAACCATCCGCGACATCACCGAAGCGGTGGTGCGCAAGGTGGTCGGCAACTCCAACGTCACCGAGGTTCTCACCACCGAGCGGGCCCAGCTCGCCGAGGCTGTCGAAAAGGAGCTGCAGCAGACCCTCAAAACCTATGAAATGGGGGTGCGCATCGTCACGGTGAAGTTCCAGGACGTCAACCCCCCCGAGCAGGTCAAGGCCGCCTTCAACGAAGTCAATGAGTCCGAGCAGCAAAAGGAGAGCCTGATCTTCCAGGCCCGCGAGCAGTACAACCAGCAGGTTCCCAAGGCCCGCGGGGTGGCCCGCAGCACCATCCTGGAGGCCGAAGGCTACGCCGTGGAGCGGATCAACATGGCCGAGGGTGAGGCCGCCCGCTTCCTGGCCCTGCTCACCGAATACCGCAAGGCGCCCGAAGTCACCCGCCGCCGGCTCTACCTCGAAACCATGGAGCAGGTCCTCCCGAAACTCCAGGAGGTCTACATCATGGACTCCAAGGGGACCGCAGCCCTGCCCCTGCTCCCCCTTCGCGCAGAGAAAGCCGCCAAAGGAGGCGCCCAATGAAAAATCCCATCATCCCCCTTTTGATGGCTGTCGCCCTTCTCATCGCCGCCTGGAGCAGCATCTTCGTCGTCGCCGAGGGGACCCAGGCCATCGTCACCCAGTTCGGTGCCCCCGTTGGCGAAACCCGCCCCCCGGGCCTGCACTTCAAATGGCCCCTGCTCCAGGAGGTCCATCTCTTCGAGAAGCGCATCCTCAAGTGGGACGGCGACCCCAACCAGATCCCGACCAAGGACAAGAAATATATCTGGGTCGACACCACCGCCCGCTGGCGCATCACCGACCCGCTGCTCTTCTACAAGACCGTGGCTGCCGAGCGGGGGGCCCAGAGCCGCCTGGACGACATCATCGACTCGGTGGTCCGGGACGCCGTCTCCAGCCGGCTGCTGGTGGAGCTGGTTCGAAGCCGCGACTACCAGGCTCCCAAGGGGGTCAAGGAGACCTTCGACGTCGAAGGAGTGATCGTGCGCCCGGAGAATCTCGTGGGGCGCGAAGAGATCCTCGCCACCATCATCGAGAAGGCCAAGGCAAGTACCCCTGAATACGGCATCGAGCTGATCGACGTGCAGATCAAGAGGATCAACTACGTCGAGCAGGTGCGAAAAAGGGTCTACGAGCGGATGATCTCCGAGCGCAAGAAGGTGGCCGCCCAGTACCGCTCCGAAGGGGAGGGGGAGAAGGCCGACATCCTCGGGCAGATGGAGAAGGAGCTGAAGAGCATCGAGTCGGAGGCCTACCGGCAGAGCGTGGAGATCCGGGGGCGCGGCGACGCCAAGGCCGCCGGGATCTATGCCGCCGTCTACAGCAAGGATCCCGAGTTCTATGCCTTTGTTCGCAGCCTGGACGCCTACAAGAGGGCGATCCAGGACAACGGCCGGCTGGTGCTGAGCACCGATTCGGACATCTACCGCTACCTGCAGAAAGCCCGTTGATTCATTGAGATACCGGGGCCCGGTGCAAGCCGGGCCCCGATGGTTTGACAAAATCGAACTTTTGAGGCTGCTCAAAAACCTCCAGATGCGAGGCTCCCGCAGATCGAAGAGTGAGGCGTAGCGTGAGCTACGTCGCAACGACGAGATCAAGGGGAACGAAGCAGATGGGGGTTTTTCAGCAGCCTGAACGGGACAGGCACCCTGCGGGGGCCTGTCCCGTGATTTCCCTTTTGACCCGCACCGTGAAAAGGGGCTAAACTCCCCCCATGCCCCGCCCAAAAAGCCCAGCCCCTTTTCCGCGATCCCGCTGCGCGCTCCTCCTGGTCCTCTGGGCCCTCTCGGGGGCTGCGGTCCTGCTCACCTTCTCCACCCTCCAGAAGATCTACCTCGGCATCGCCCTGCACGATCCCCGCTCCTACCTCGCCCCCTTTTTCTTCGGAGGGACCGGCGGCCTGCTGCTCGGGCTCTACCAGCTCAAGCTGCGACGCTTCAATTGCGAGCTGACGGAGAACGAATCCCGCTACCGGAATCTCTACCAGAACACCCCCGTCATGCTCCATTCCATCAACCGCCAGGGGCAACTGGTCAGCGCCAGCCGCCACTGGCTTGAAACCCTCGGCTACAGCGAATCGGAGGTGCTGGGGCGCAAGCTGACCGACTTCTTCAGCGAAAGCTCCCGGCACTTCGCCGAGAGTTCGGCCCTCCCCGATTTTTTCCGCAACGGCTTCGTGCGGGACATCCCCTACCAGATGGTCAAGAAGAGCGGCGAAACCATCGACGTGCTTCTCTCGGCGGTGGCCGAGCGGGACGAGCGGGGGGAGTTCGTGCGCAGCCTGGCCGTGGCCGTCGACGTCACCGAGCGCAAGCGGGCCGAATCGGCCGCCCATCGCCTGGCCTACTACGACCCCCTCACCGGGCTGCCCAACCGCGTCCTGTTCCAGGACCGTCTCGGGCAGAGCCTCGCCCAGGCCCATCGCTCGGGAGGACGGGTCGCCCTGCTCTACCTCGACCTCGACCGCTTCAAGGGGATCAACGACACCCTGGGGCACTCCTTCGGCGACCTGGTCCTGCGGGAGGTGGCCGGGCGTCTCGGCGGCTGCCTGCGCGAGGGGGACACCCTCGCCCGGCTCGGAGGGGACGAGTTCGTCCTGCTGCTCACCGGGGACCAGGGGGATCTCGCCCTGGGGGGATTCGCCAAGTGCATCCTCAACGCCTTCACCCACTCCCTGGTCATCCAGGAGCGGGAGGTCTTCACCGCCGCCAGCATCGGCATCGCCCTCTACCCCGAGGACGGCTCCGACCCCGAGACCCTGCTGCGAAACGCCGACATCGCCATGTACGCCGCCAAGAGCAGCGGTCGCAACACCTACCAGTTCTTCTCCGAGGAGATGAACGCCGCGGCGGTGGAGAAGCTCTCCCTGGAGACCCACCTGCGCCGCGCCCTGGAGCGGGGGGAGCTCTCCCTGGCCTACCAGCCCCAGGTCGACCTGCGCAGCGGGGAGATCACCGGCCTGGAGACGCTGCTGCGCTGGAACAGGCCCGGGGTCGGCGCCATCCCCCCGGACCGCTTTGTCCCGGTGGCCGAGGAGACGGGGCTCATCCTCCCCATCGGCGAATGGGCCCTGCGCACCGCCTGCGCCCAGGGCCGGGCCTGGCAGGATGCGGGCTATCCCCCCCTGCGCATCGCCGTCAACCTCAGCGCCTCCCAGATCAAGCAGCCCCGCTTCATCGACCTGATCGACCGGGTCCTGGAGGAGACGGGGCTCGACCCCCATCGCCTCGAGATCGAGCTGACCGAGAGCACCATCATGGAGAACGCCCCCGACACCATCATGGCCATGACCGACCTCAAGGTTCGGGGGATCCAACTGGCCATCGACGACTTCGGCACCGGCTACTCCTCCCTCACCTACCTGAAGCACTTTCCCATCAACCGCATCAAGATCGCCCAGGAATTCGTCCGCGACATCCCCTCCGACCCCGACGACGCCGCCATCGTCGAGGCCATCATCGCCATGGCCCACAGCCTCGACCTCAACGTCATCGCCGAAGGGGTGGAGAAGCGCGAGCAGCTCGAGTTCCTGCGCGCCCGCCGCTGTCACGAGATGCAGGGGTTCTACTTCGCCCAGCCCCTTCGGGCCTGGGAGGTGACACGCCTCTTCACCGAAGGGAAAATCCAACCCGGCGTCTGTCTCTTCGGAGAGGGGGGAACGGATCCGGCCCGGCAATAATCCGCTTTTCCCTCCCAACCTTAGCCCTTGAAATCATGATGGAAAAGGACTACCCTGAGAGCTCTCTCATCCCTTCTCCGACGGCTCGGGAGGTTCGTCCATGGAAAAATTCAGCCTTCAGAAACGACTGACCTCCTGCCGGGTCACCAAGAAACTCGTCGCCCAGGTGGAGAACTACCTGCTGGTGCAGATTCCCAGGATTTTCAAGGACGAGCTGGCCAGCATGTCGGGGATTTTCGACGCCAAGAACGTCAACGCCCTGCGCAAGTACACCCTCACCCTGCAGGACGGAAACCGGGAGGCTGAGCTCAAGGGGATCAACGATTTCAAGCCCGCCCTGTTCAGCCGCACCACCGACCGCCTTGTGATGAACCTGCGCATGGGCATCCCCGAAATCCTCAGCGTGGTGATCATCTTCCCCCGGGGGGGGACTCCCCGCCTGGAGGTGGTCACCTCCCACCAGAAGGCCCGGCAGAAATGCCAGCAGATCGCCCAGAACATCAGCGACCTTCTCGCACCGGCCGCCACCCCCAACTGGCTCTTTCACAACCGCTTTTTCCAGGGCCTTCTCACGGCCCTTCTGCCGGCGGCCCTTCTGGGCTACGGCCTTTGGCGCCAGCACGACCTTCCCCTGCTCCTTTTCTCCCTGGGGTGGCTCGTGCTTCTGGCCCTCTTCGTCAACTTCAACCTCGCCAGGCTCTTTCCCTACGTCTCCTTCGAAACCGAACGCTACGCCAACGTCCGCAGCATCCTCTACCTCCTCAGCCTGATTCTGCTCAACGGCCTGGTGGTGGGCTATGTGACCCTGCTCATCCAGGAGCTCGGCCGCCACGGAGGTTGACCGCCCCCTGTTTCAAACCCCACGGAGTTTTTTCCCATGCCCCTGGCACAGCTCCTTCCACTGCTCGCCCTCGCCGGCGGGCTGATCCTTGGCGCCCTGGCCGCATGGCTCGTGCTGCGGGGCCAAAGCGCCCGGTCCAGGGCCGAGGGGCGGGGGGAGCTCGCCTCGGACCTGGCCGCCCTGCGGGAGCGCCTCCAGGGGCGGGAGGCGGTCCTCCAGGAACTCAAGGGGGGGATGGAGAGAACCCTCCAGGAAACGGCCGCCCTGCGTGGGGAGAACGCCACCCTGCAGGCCCGCCTCGCCCAGGTGGGCACCCGCCTGGAGGAGGAGCGCAGGGGAGCGGCCGAAAAGCTGGCCCTCCTCGACGAGGCCCAGGTCAAGCTCCTCGACACCTTCAAGGCCCTCTCCTCCGACGCCCTGCGCAGCAACAACCAGCAGTTCCTCCAACTCGCCCGGGCGGCGCTGGAGAAATTCCAGGAAGGGGCCCGGGGGGACCTCGACCAGCGCCAAAAGGCCATCGACCAGCTCGTCAAGCCCCTGCGCGAGTCGCTGGATAAGGTGGACGGCCGCATCCACGAACTCGAGCGGGTGCGCACCCACGCCTACGCCAGCCTCACCGAGCAGCTCAAGGGGCTGGCCGCCAGCCAGGCGCAGCTCCAGAGCGAAACGGGAAACCTGGTCAAGGCCCTGCGGATGCCCACGGTGCGGGGGCGCTGGGGGGAGATTCAACTGCGGCGGGTGGTGGAGATGGCGGGGATGCTCCCCTACTGCGATTTCGTCGAGCAGGAGACGGCCACCGACGGCGAGACCCGGGTGCGCCCCGACCTGGTCATCAAGCTCCCCAACGAGAAGAATATCGTGGTCGATTCCAAGGCCCCCCTGCAGGCCTACCTGGAGGCCCTGGAGGCCGACGGGGAGGAGAGCCGCAAGCGCCACCTGCAGGATCACGCCCGGCAGATCCGCACCCACCTGCAGAAGCTCTCGGCCAAGAGCTACTGGGCCCAGTTCCAGCCCACCCCCGAGTTCGTCGTCCTCTTCCTCCCCGGGGAAACCTTCTTCGCCGCCGCCCTGGAGCAGGACCCGGGCCTGATCGAATTCGGGGTCGACAACCGGGTCCTCCTCGCCACCCCCACCACCCTCATCGCCCTGCTGCGGGCGGTGGCCTACGGCTGGCGCCAGGAACAACTGGCTGAAAACGCCCAGGCCATCAGCGAACTGGGACGCTCCCTCTACGACCGGATCGCCACCCTGGCCGGCCACTTCACCAGCCTCGGGAAAAGTCTCGACCGGGCCGTCGACTCCTACAACAAGTCCGTCGGCTCCATGGAGACCCGGGTCCTCGTCACGGCCCGCAAGTTCAAGGAATTGGGTGCCTCCACGGGCAAGGACCTGGAGTCCCCCGAGGCCATCGAAAAGGCCGCCCGGGAGATGACGGCCCTGGACGAGCCGGGCCCCGACTAGGGCCCCTCCCCCGCAAACCATCCCGCTCACCCCGCAGATCTTCCCGAAAACCCTCCTTTAGCAGCTCCCCTTGACGCCGTCGAAAAGCGTGAGATGGGCCTGGCAGGGATGCCCCTGGATCAGGGGCTCGAAGAAGTCCCGGTTACGGCTTCCTCCGTCCCATCGCTGCATCAGCAGGGTGTAGAGCCGGGTGGCAAGCAGCTCC
>JBFHXN010000081.1:0-8981 GCA_041598955.1 Desulfuromonadales bacterium
ACCGCCGGTTTTGAAAATACATTCTTTTTGGAGGATAGTGATCATGGAACAAACCTTTGCCATCGTTAAACCTGATGCCTTTGCCGCCGGCAACGCCGGCAAGATCCTGGCCCGTATCTACGCCGAAGGCTTCAAGATCGTCGGCCTGAAGAAGCTCTACCTGAGCAAGGTCGAGGCGGAAGGATTCTACTACGTTCACAAGGCACGCCCTTTCTTCGGCGAACTGACCGATTTCATGAGCAGCGGACCCTGCATCGTCATGGCCCTCGAGGCACCCGGCGCGATCAAGAAGTGGCGTGACCTGATGGGCGCGACCAACCCCGCCGAGGCCGCAGCTGGAACCCTGCGCAAGGAGTTCGGCAAATCGATCGGAGAAAATGCCACCCACGGCTCCGACGCCGCAGATACCGCCGCTTTCGAGATCGGCTACTTCTTCTCCGGGCTGGAACTGATCTGATCGCGCCGGAGGAGGTCGAAAAGGCAGAATGAAACAATAGCCCCTCGGAGCTCTGCCGCAGGGGCTATTGCTTTCGGTTGACGCAGCGGTTGTCAGAACCCTGACGAGGATCCATTATGCTTTTCAATTCTCCTGTTTACATTTTCCTCTTCCTGCCGGCGGTGTTGGCGGTCTATTTCCTTCTCAACAGATACCGCCTGGTCATGGCCGGTAAGGCCTGGCTGGTCCTGACCTCCCTTTTTTTCTACGGGTATTGGAATCCGATCTACCTCCCCCTCATCGTCGGGTCGATGCTGGTCAACTATGGCATCGGATCGGCTCTCAGCAAGGAGTCCCCGGCAGGCGGGCGGAGGGTGGCTTCAAAGAGGATGGTCCTCTCCGTTGGGGTGACTCTCAATCTCGCGCTTCTCGGCTATTACAAGTACGCAGACTTTTTCCTCTCCAATATCAATGCTCTCACGGGAGGCGGTTTCTCCCTGCTGCATCTGGCTTTGCCCCTGGCCATCAGCTTCTTCACCTTCCAGCAGATCGCCTATCTGGTGGACAGTTATCAGGGACAGACACGGGAGTATGACTTTCTCAACTACTGCCTCTTCGTCACCTTCTTTCCCCAGTTGATCGCCGGTCCCATTGTTCACCACGGCGAGATGATGCCTCAGTTCGAGAAGATTCGGACCAAGGTGCTCAACTACCGGAACCTGGCCATCGGCCTTTTCATCTTCTTCATGGGGCTCTTCAAGAAGGTGGTGGTCGCGGACACCTTCGCCGTCTGGGCCACCACGGGCTTCGACCAGATGGACGTCCTCACCTTCCTGGGAGCCTGGACGGCCTCTCTGAGCTATGCACTGCAGCTCTATTTCGACTTCAGCGGCTATACCGACATGGCCATCGGCTCTGCCTACATGTTCAACATCGTCCTTCCTCTCAACTTCAACTCTCCCTACAAGGCCCTCAATATCCAGGATTTCTGGCGGCGCTGGCACATGACCCTGTCCCGCTGGCTTCGGGATTATCTTTATATCCCCCTTGGCGGCAACCGGTTCGGGGAGGGGCGTACCTACATCAATCTCTTCCTGACCTTCCTGCTCGGGGGACTCTGGCATGGCGCCGGGTGGACCTTTGTCGTCTGGGGGGCCATGCACGGGGCGGGGACTGCCATCCAAAAATTCTGGCAGGGTTTTGGCATCCGGATGCCAAAGTGGCTCGCCTGGCTGATCACCTTCAATTTCGTTAACTTTTCCTGGGTTTTCTTTAGAGCCAAAAGTTTTGACGACGCCCTGAAAGTGCTATCAGGAATGTTCGGCCTGCATGGCTTCGATATGCCCAAGGCTATCCCCGACGATGCTATTTTCTGGGTCCTGGGGTTCCTGCTGATCGCCTTTTTTGCCAGAAACAGCATGGAATGGAAGGAACGGTTTCGGCCCGACTGGAAATATGCCGTTTTCACCACGATTTTGGCGGTCTGGAGCATCCTCAGTCTTTCGAGGGTCAGCGAATTTCTCTATTTCCAGTTTTAACTGGTCCGAAGTGACCTGATCTCCATGAGAATTCACCGGTTCTGGTTTCTCAAAACACTTGGACTGACACTGCTGGCTGTTTCGGTGGTGATTCTGTTCAATTTCCTGGTCGATCCCTATGGCCTCTATGGGGTGCTGAGCATCCCCGGAGTGAACGCCAACAAGCACGTGGCCACCCGACATTCGAGGATGATCAAGCCCTATCTGGTAGAGCGCGGCAGGTATCAGGCTCTCGCACTCGGTTCATCCCGCACGGAAATCGGCATTGATCCTGACCATCCTGGCTGGGATCCCCTGTATCGCCCATCCTACAACCTTGCACTGGGGGGGGCCGGAATTGAAGAAATTGCCGGCCGCTTTGAGTCGGTTCTGGAAAAACAATCGGTCTCCCAAGTCGTGGTCGGCCTCGATTTTTTCATGTTCAACGCCCTGCTCGATAACCCTTTGAGCCGGGACCGGGGAGTCGCAACCTTTCAGCCCGACGACTTCGGCGATCTGGTGTTGACCCTGGGCACCGTGGATGCTTTCCTGGACAGCCTAGAAACCCTTCGCAAGCAGGATAAGATCAAAAACCCGGCTTATCGCCAGAGTGGGCAGATCGACCTGACCTTCAACATCGCCCGGCTTCAACGCGGTGGTCATCACAAATCCTTTCTGCGCATGGAGAGGAAATACCTGGAAAGCAACTTTTTCCCGCCCCCTGGGCGGATTTTCCGCTTCGTGCACCCGGATACGGGCGAGTCTACCTTCCTGGCACTTCGACGGGTTCTCGACCTGGCTCGGGAAAACAGGGTCGACCTTCGGCTCTTCATTTCACCCTGCCATTCCAGGATGATGGAGGTGATTGAGCAGGCCGGCCTCTGGCCGCTCTATGAGGAGTGGAAGCGGGAACTTGTGCGCCTCCTCGATGAGGAGGCATTGGCACATCCAGGCAAGAATCCTTACGTTCTTTGGGATTTTTCAGGGTTCAACAGCGTCACGATGGAAGAGGTCCCACCACCGGGGGACATAGAGAGTCGGATGCGTTACTACTGGGAGGGCTCTCATTACCGCAGCGAGACCGGCGACCTGGTTCTCGACCGACTTTTCGGCGTGTCGGACGCCAATCGGCCGATTCCCGAGGATTTCGGGGCGGTCCTCACCAGTGCCGGTATCGAAGAACATCTGGCCGAGACGCGGCGAAGAAAGGAGATCTGGCGGCGAAGCCATGCCTCCGAAGTGGACGAAATTCACGGGCTCGCCAGGGAGGCTCTTTCGGCGAGTGGTGATCCGCAGGGCGACGATGGGAAGGGTTCATGAATAAGGTTCACCGCCTCTGGTGCTGGAAAGCCATTCTTCTCATCTGGCTCTCGATCGTGGGGGTGGGCAGTTTCAACTTCCTGATTGATCCCTACGCCATTTATGGGGCGTTTGATCTCTTCGGCCTGACCACCAACAGACACGGAGCAACGAACAATTCTCGACTGCACAAGGCGGCCCTGGCCATACGCAAAAGGCCTTCCGCTGCGGTATTCGGTTCCTCCAGGGCTGAAGTCGGTCTCTCACCAGCACATCCCGGCTGGGAATCAGACTCGGTTCTCAATCTCAGCCTGCCCGGGGCTGGGATCGAGGAAGTCCGGACATGGTTTCTGAAGGTGCATCGCCACGCTCCCCTGAAAAAGGTGGTTCTCGGGCTCGACTTCTTCATGTTCAACGTCGACAAACCCGACTACAGTGGTCCAGATCTGGTCGGAAATCAAAGGTGGGCAAGATTTCGATCGCGATGGATCATGCCGCTGTTCACTGTGGATGCCCTCCGCGCCAGCTTTTCCACCCTGATGCAGCAGGATCCCATTCGCTACCCCGGCTATCGTCCCGATGGGCAGGTGTCCCACTGGTTCAAAGAGAAGTCCCTGCGGCATGGAGGGCAGAATAGGACCTTTCAACGAATCGAAGCCCATGCCATGACCGGGATGTATTTTTTTCCCCCCAGCATGGAATTTCGTTTTGCTGACCCGCAGAGTGGAGCCGATACTTTCGAGGCCTTCGGGGAAATCCTTCAGACAGCCCGCCGGGATGGCATCGCCCTGCATCTTTTCCTCTCTCCGAACCATGACCGAATGCTGGAGGTGATTTCTCAACTCGGTCTTTGGCCTCAGTACGAAGAGTGGAAGCGACGGCTTGTGGGGGTTCTTCAAGAAGAGGCTGCTTCCTCACCCGGTTCAACGGCGTTCACTCTTTGGGACTTTTCTGGATTCAACAGTGTCACCTCTGAGGAAGTGCCCCCTCCCGAAGACAGCCAGACCCGGATGAGATACTACTGGGAGGGTTCCCACTACAGAAGTGAAGCCGGTGATTTGGTTTTGGACCGGCTTTTCGGCATTTCCATCCCAGGGCGAAGTGTGCCTGAGGATTTTGGAAAACTTTTGACGACGAGCAATGTTGAGGATCTTCTTGCGGAGACCCGTCGCAGGCAAGTGATCTGGAGAAACCGCCACCCAGCAGACGTCAATCAAATCAGTAGCCTGACGTCGTCTTCTGACATTCATTCGCCCGAAGATTAAATTCCGAATTATTGTGGAAACGAAGCGGAAATGAACATGACATCCTACAAAAAATTCTGTCGTCGCATTGTCATTGCCCTCGTAATTCTTTTGGCCGGTAACCTTCTGGTCTGGGAGTTTTTTACCCGGGACCTGCTGACCCGCCATGGGGGAGTGATAACCGGAGACCTTCCTCGGGTTGGTTACCTGAATGGATTCGGGCATCCAAGACAGAACCATACCGATTTGCCCAGGCGGCATATCCCCCTGGCCGAGTATCAAGGGGGGGGAATCGATATGGTCACCCTTGGAGACTCCTTCACCAACGGCGGTGGACACGGTAAAAACCGATTTTACCAAGATTACATTGCCAGCGGAGAGGGTCTGAAGATTCTCAATCTCAAGAATGTCCCAGGTACCAAAAATTTCGTTGAGTCGATGGTGGTACTTCTCAATAGCGGTTTTCTTGAAGAGTTGGGGACCCGTTTTGTTTTGATTGAATTGGTGGAGCGAAGTTGCATGCGCCTTTCCCGCGATATCGACTTCACCCGCAGCGCTCCTTTGGCCGAGATTCACGACCTCTATTGGCCGAAGGAAGAGCGTATTGAAGAGCCATCCGAGGAAGACGAGGCCGAGACGCAGAGGGCGGAAGATGGGGCCCTTCCGCAGGTCGGAATGTTCAACACCGGGAATTTGAAGTTCCTTCTCTATAATCTGGGGTATCTCTTTTCGGATCATGCATTCGTTTCCCAGGTCTATCGAGTGCGGCTCGATCGGCCCCTTTTCAGCGTCGGTGGTGGGAATACCTTGCTGTTTCTCAACAAGGATGTCGAGAAGCTGAAGTACTTTTCAGAGGCGAAGACCACAAAGGCCAACGACAACCTCAATCGTCTTGCAAGGATGCTCAGAGCCCGAGGCATAGAACTTTACTTCATGCCTGCGGTGAACAAATACAATCTCTACCGTGAATACATCGTCGACAACCCCTATCCCGAGAGTCCTTTCTTTGAACAGCTGCGGAGCATGCCTCGGGAGTACCATCTGATCGACACCAAGGCGATTCTGGCCGAGGAACTCGAACGGGGGGAGATGGATATTTACTATGTCGACGATACTCACTGGAGTTGGAAGGCTTCCGAAGCGATTTTCAGGAAGGTTCGTTTCAACTGAGAACCTGGGACGAGGGCCTTTCTGTTGTGGACCCCTCCGACATGAAATTAGATTGCCTCTCTCCCCGGGCTAGGAACAGGCCATGGCAACCGATCACCGCATCGACCTGAAAAACCTCTCCCCTGAAGAGCTGGTGGAGTTTCTGGGCGGTCTCGGCAAGGAACGCTTCCGGGCCGGGCAGATCCTGCGCTGGATTTACGACCGGGGTGTGACAAGCTTTGCTGATATGACCGATCTGGCCAAGGATCTTCGGAGGCTGCTGGAGGATCGGGCGGTCGTTTCCGACTGGCGGCCCGAGGTGGTGGAGGAGAGCCGGGACGGGACGAAAAAATACCTCTTCCGCCTTGCCGACGGGCAGACAATCGAGACGGTCCGCATCCCCATGGAGGGGGAGAAAGAGCGATCCACCCTCTGCATCTCAACTCAGGTCGGTTGCGCAATGGCCTGCTCCTTCTGCCTCACGGGGAGCTTCGGCCTGGTCCGTAATCTGGAGCCGGCGGAGATCGTCAACCAGGTCTGCGCCGCCCGCAAGGACGGCCCCGTCAATAACCTGGTCCTGATGGGGATGGGGGAGCCCCTTCACAACCTGGACAACGTGGTGCGGGCCCTGGAAATACTCTATGCCCGGGAAGGGTTCGATTACGGCCCCCGCCGGGTCACCCTTTCGACCTCTGGGCTGGTGCCTGAGATGTTGGAACTCGGGCGGCGGATCCGCGTCAATCTTGCGGTCTCCCTCAATGCCACCACCGACGCCGTGCGCGATGAACTCATGCCGATCAACCGGCGCTATCCCCTGGCCGACCTGATGGCGGCCTGCCGCGCCTTTCCCCTGGCTCCCCGGCAGAGGATCACCTTCGAGTACATTCTAATCCGAGGGGTGAACGACTCGATCGAGGATGCCAGGCGGTTGGTGAGGTTGCTGCACGGGGTCAAGGCAAAGGTCAACCTGATCCCTTACAACGAGCACGAGGGGTCGGTTCTGAAAGCACCACTGGGCGAGAGCGTGGAGGCCTTCCAGGCCTATCTCCTGGGGAAGGACATGGTCGCCATCCGCCGGGCGAGCAAGGGGCAGGATATCTCTGCCGCTTGCGGCCAGCTCAAGGGGAAACTCGAACGCCGCCAGAACCTGCTCCCCTCCGCCGCGGCGGATCGGCCCTCCGATCAAGAGGGGGGCTGATTGGTCCCCTGACACTGGTTTGTCACGTACTGTTCCCATCGATATTTCCTGCATGAGGAGGTTTGTTATGTCCCAACCCGTAATCGGAGTCATCGGCGGCAGCGGCCTGTACGAGGTCGAAGGATTGACCGAATTGAAGGAGGTTCGTGTCGAGACTCCCTTCGGAGCTCCCTCGGACGTTTACATCACCGGGGTGCTGGAGGGGGTCAAGATGGTCTTTCTCCCCCGCCATGGCCGGGGGCACAGATATCTCCCTTCAGAGGTGAATTACCGGGCCAATATCTACGGGATGAAAAAGCTCGGCGTTGAGCGGATCATATCTGTTTCGGCCGTCGGCAGCATGAAGGAGAAAATCGTGCCCGGCCACATCGTCATCCCCGATCAGTTCTTCGACCGGACCCAGGGGAAGCGGGCCTCCACCTTTTTCGGTGATGGAGTTGTCGGCCACGTCCAGTTCGCAGATCCCCTCTGTGGCCACCTCGCAGGTATTCTCGCCCGTGGAGCGGCTGCCGTGGGCGCCACGGTGCATCAGGGAGGAACCTATATCTGCATCGAAGGGCCCAACTTCTCGACCCGGGCCGAATCCCGCATCTTCCGCTCCTGGGGTGTCGACGTGATCGGCATGACGAACCTCCCCGAGGCACGACTGGCACGGGAAGCCGAAATCTGCTACGCGACCATCGCCTTGGCCACCGATTACGACTGCTGGCACGAGGAGCATGAGGACGTTTCGGTGGAGGCTGTCATCGCCATTCTGCAGCAGAATGTTTCCACCGCCCGCAGTATTATCAAGGAGGTGGCCCGGGCGGCTGCGGCCGAACGGCCCTGCAACTGTTCCGACGCCCTCAAATATGCCATCATGACCCCCAAGGACCTCATCCCCGAAACAACCCGGGAGCGTCTCTCGTTGATCATGGGGAAGTACCTCGGTTGATCATCCGGCTGTGGAAGGGGCGGAATGTTTTGCCAACAGGGTAAATCCTTGATACGATTGACACTTGCGATTTTAGCGCAGACCCAGGAGAGCAAATGAGCGTACTGGTCGTCGGGTCCGTCGCCCTTGATTCGGTGGAGACTCCTTTTGGCAGCGTAACTGATGCGCTGGGCGGTTCCGGGACCTACTTTTCCACATCCGCGAGCTTTTTCACCGATGTTCAGATGGTGGCTGTGGTGGGAGAAGATTTCCCCGCCGAGCATCTCTCCTTTCTCGAGTCCCGGGGGGTCGACCTGACGGGGCTTCAAAAGGCTCCGGGAAATACCTTCCGCTGGGAGGGGAGGTATGACTACGATCTCAACGAGGCGCGAACCATTGCGACCCATCTCAATGTTTTCGAGTCCTTTCATCCCCAGCTTCCCGAGAGTTACCAGCAGGCCGACTATGTCTTTCTGGGAAACATCGATCCGGAACTTCAACTGGAGGTCCTGAGACAGGTCCGAAGGCCGAAGCTGGTCGCTTGCGATACCATGAATTTCTGGATTTCCGGCAAGCGCGAAGCCCTGGCAAAGACCCTGGCCCATGTCGATATGCTTCTGATCAACGAAGCCGAGGCGCGGCAATTGGCCGGAGAACCCAACCTGGTCAAGGCCGGGCGAAGCATCCTTGCCATGGGTCCCAAGACGGTGGTCATCAAGCGGGGCGAATACGGGGTACTGATGTTCTCCCCCCACTCGATCTTCTCCGTTCCGGCCTATCCTCTGGAGTCGGTTTTCGACCCCACGGGGGCCGGTGATACCTTTGCCGGAGGGTTTCTGGGTTTTCTGGCCTCTACCGGGAATCTCTCCGACGAGAGCCTGAGGAAGGCGATCGTCTTCGGCAGCGTGATGGCTTCCTTCAACGTCGAGGATTTCAGCCTCAACCGGCTCCGGGGTCTTGAATACGGGGAGATAG
This sequence comes from Desulfuromonadales bacterium, assembly GCA_041598955.1. Lineage (GTDB taxonomy): Bacteria > Desulfobacterota > Desulfuromonadia > Desulfuromonadales > JBFHXN01 > JBFHXN01. The sequence continues at coordinate 8,732 of JBFHXN010000081.1, forward strand.
AGGACCGTTATCGCAAATTCAAGTTGCTGACCGATTTCCAGAACCTGGCCTGATCAAACGGGGGAACCATGTTCCGCTGGCAGAAGGGTTTGGAGAAACTCGACATCCAGGCGTCTCTCGTGTTCGACATCGAGCGGTCCCTGAGCGATGTCCAGCTGGCCCATCCCGGGTTTCCTTCCCAGATGGCCACGGCCTACCTTTGCATTTTTTCATCGGGCAAGGGGATCAGGGCTGCCGTGGCACTCCACCT
>JBFHXN010000082.1:0-8847 GCA_041598955.1 Desulfuromonadales bacterium
GACCTTCTGGTGCATGCCACCCCGCTGGAATACGAGGGGGAGCGCTTCACCATCTTCGCCCTCAGCGACGTGAGCCACGAGAAACGCCGGGGAGCCCTGGAGCGGATATTCTTTCACGATGTCCTCAACGTCGCAGGGAGTATCCGGGGGCTGGCGGAGCTGCTGACCAGCGGCGACATCCCGGCGGGGGAGGATATCTTCCAGATGATCCACAGGGCCGCCGATCAGGTCGTCGAGGAAATCGAGGCCCAGCGGATGCTCACCATGGCCGAAGGCGCCGAACTCGAAGTCCGTCCCTCCCCGGCCGGCTCCCGGCAGATGCTCGAGCAGGCGGCGGCCCTCTACCGCAACCAGAACCTTGCCGACGAGCGTGAGCTGCACATCGACAAGGAGGCGCAGGAGGTGGTCCTGACCACCGACCCGGTGCTGCTGCTGCGGGTGCTCGGCAATCTGGTGAAAAACGCCCTGGAGGCGACCGCTCCCGGTGAGCGGGTGACGCTGGATTGCCGGCGGGGGGGAGACTCCGTGGAGTTCCGTGTGCACAACCCGGGGGAGATTCCCCGGCAGGCCCAGCTGCAGATCTTCCACCGTTCCTTTTCGACCAAGGGAAGGGGGCGGGGACTGGGAACCTACAGCGTCCGGCTCCTGACCGAGCGATATCTGGGAGGGAGGGTCTCCTTCGAGAGCTCTTCGGCGTCGGGAACCACTTTTTCCATCATTGTTCCTCTCAGGCTCCCCTGAATCCCTGGAGCAGACCGCAGGGCCCGGGGAGTGGGATTTCCCCGTCATACGTCAAAGGGGCGACCCTCAGGCCGCCCCTTCTCGTTGATCCTTTTGCCCTTCAGAAATCTGCTCAGGCCTCCAGCCGGCGGCCGGCGAGCACCTCCTCCCCCTGCTCCTCCAGAATATCCCCCACCAGCAGGTTCGAGACGTATCCCCTCAGCAGGCCGTAATCCCCTTCGGACATCCCCTGGAACTGAACCGCCATCCCGGGAGGGACCTGGAAGCGCCCCGAGGGGAGTCCCTTGCTGTAGATGACCCGTCCGGCCAGGGGACGAAGCTCTTCCCCCTTCAGCGGAAGGGAAATGGAGACTTCGGTTCCGGCCGGCAGAGGTTCCAGGGTGCGCAGGTAGATCCCCCCTTCGGAAAGACTGACCGCATGAAACTCGCCGCTTCCGCCGTTGGCTGCGAGAAAGACCTTGCTCGTGAAGGGAGCGCGCAGGAAGCGGCGCTTGCCGCCGAAGTAGGTGGCGCTTTTCTGCAGCGCCGTGTTGAGGTGGGTGATGTCGATCGGTTTGCCCAAAAAATCGATGCATCCCAGGGCGAAACAGGTCTCGATGGTCACCGGGTCGAGGTGGGAGGAGGCAGCGATGACGGGTGTGCGGGTGAGTACCCCTTCGCGGGAGAGTCCCTCGAGCAGAGGCAGACCCCCGTCGGGAAGGTCGAGAGAGATCAGGAGCATGTCCGGGGCGATGACCTTCATCAGCCGCAGGGCTTCCTCCGCCCGGGCGACGGGGAGGACCTCGAGCCCGAGCCGCTGGAGGATGATGGCGAGGTACATGAGAAAGGTCTGGCTGCCGTCGGCCACCAGGATGCTCGGTCGTTCCTTCATGGGTCCCTCCTCAATGACGGCGGCCGGCTAGAGCCTGGCGCCGCAAAACTTGCAGTGGGCGGCATCGGTGTCGTGCCCCTCGGCGGAGCACTGGGGGCAGGCCTGGTTGGACACCTTCTGGAAGGCGGCCCGGCTCATCTCCACGGTGACGATGCCGGTGGGGACGGCGATGATGCCGTAGCCGGTGATCATGATCAGGGCGGCGAGCATCTGGCCGAGGGGGGTCTGGGGGGAGATGTCCCCGTAGCCGACGGTGGTCAGGGTGACGATGGCCCAGTAGATGCTCGTGGGGATGCTGGTGAAGCCCCGGTCTTCCCCTTCGATGACGTACATCAGGGAGCCGAGGATGACCACCAGGGTGAGGACGGTGAAGAGAAAGACGCCGATCTTCCGCCGGCTCGCCTTCAAGGCCCGCGTCAGGTGATCGGCTGCTCCGACGTAATGGCCGAGCTTGAAGATCCTGAAGATGCGCAGCAGACGCAGGATCCGGATCACCAGCAGATACTGGGTGCCGGGGAGGAGCAGGCTGAGGTAGGTGGGGAGGATGGCCAGAAGGTCGACCACCCCGAAGAAGCTGACGGCGTATTTCCAGGGCCGCCCGACGCAGACCAGACGCAAGAGGTATTCGAGGGTGAAGAGAAGGGTGAAGACCCATTCGGCGGCGTAGAGCAGGGTTCCGTGGTTTGCACGGAAGGGGCGGACGCTGTCGAGCATGACCGCGACGACGCTGGCGGCGATGGTGAGAATCAGAGCCACGTCGAAGAGCTTGCCGGCGGGGGTGTCGGCCTCGAAGATCACCTCGTGCAGCTTGCGCCGCCAGGGGGCGATGTCGGTCGGCGGATGAAAATCGGGGGAGGAGGAGTCGGTCACGGCCGTGGCCTGTCGGATGGGCTGGCGGGGAAGAAAAAAGCCGCGGTCGTCATCGGCGGATGGCGGCCGCGGCCTGCGGACAATTACCTATGGTCGGAGCATGCAGGGCCGGAACGGGTCCATGGGAACACACCTCCTGTTCCGGAGGACTTTAGCCCATTCACGCATCAGGGGTCAAGATCTGGTTGCCCCCCCGGGCTACTTGATGATCTTCCAGCTGCCGTCGGCCTGCCGGCAGGCGGTGCCGTAGGCCTGATGCTCAACCCCTCCGATCATCACCTTCTGGACGTATTCCCTGCAGGGGGAGCCCTGGGCGGTCTGGTAGGTCTGCATCGGGGTGATGGTGCCGGAGTTGCCGCTGTCGGGGTTGACCCAGGAGGTCGTGGTGTTGGTGCGGGTGTTCTCCAGGGCGTACTGGGCGTTGCGTTCCATGGCGATCTGGTCGGCTCGGTCGAGGGATTTGCCGATCTCCTGCCCCAGGATCGCACCGGCCAGGGTGCCGATGGCCACGGCGACAAGGCGGCCGCGACCCGAGCCGATCTGGCTGCCGGCCAGGGCGCCGGCGCCGGCGCCGAGGAGGGTTCCTGTCCCTTCCTTGGGTCCCATGCTGGGGGCACAGGAGGAGAGGACGAGGGCAAGTCCGGCGAGTAGGGCGGCAAGTCGTTTCATGGGAAACTCCTTCAGTAAGGTTCGTGATCAGGGGTGGGGGGCTGCGGTGCCTGGAGGTCACATTGCAAGACTAGCCCCTGAATGGGGGGTGTCAAGATTGATCCAGGGCGGGATGGAATGGCCTCCTTCCACCAGCTGAGACCCGAATGAGAGAAAGGGGCTCGAGGGCATTTCTCCTTTTCCTCCCCTTGCGCGAAAGGAGTAGAATGGCAGAATTGATGACGTCCCCATCTTTCAACCACCATGTTCCCGGAGTCGTTCATGAAAGGTCTCTTCATCCGCTGGCTCATCCTCACCATCTCCATCCTCGCCGCCGCCTACCTGCTCAAGGGGATCGAGGTGCGGGGCTTCTTCTCCGCCTTTTTCGCCGCGGCGCTTCTGGGCATTCTCAACGCTTTGCTGAGGCCTGTCCTGCTCCTGCTCACCCTGCCGATCAACATTCTCACCCTGGGTTTCTTCACCTTCGTCATCAACGCCCTGCTGCTGATGATGGTCTCGGGGGTGATCGGGGGGCTGGTTGTGTCGGGGTTCTGGGCGGCCCTGCTCGGCTCCCTGGTGATCAGTCTGGTGAGCTGGCTGCTGACCTCCCTGGTGAGCGACCAGGGAACGATGGAGGTCATCGTCCTGCGGGAGCGGGAGGGGCGTTGGGAATAAGCCGGGGAGGAGATTCTTCCCGGGAAAGGAGAGCATCATGCGAGAAACCATCCTGATCACCGGTGCCAATCGGGGGATCGGCCTGGAATTGGCCCGCTCCTTTGCCGACCGTGGCTGGCGGGTTCTGGCCTGTTGCCGCTCTCCGCAGAAAGCGGCGGAGCTGGCCGAGCTGGCCGACCGCTACCCGAAGCAGGTGGACATCCAGCGGCTGGAGGTGACCGACGCCGGTCAGCTCAAGGCCCTCTCCGAGACCCTCAAGGGGGAGCCGATCGACATCCTCTTCAACAACGCAGGGGTGTCGGGGCCGAAGAAGCAGGACTTCGGGGAGACCGACCCGACGGAGTGGCTCGAGGTGCTCCGGGTCAACGTGGTGGCGCCCCTCAAGGTGAGTGAGGCCCTGGTCGACCAGGTGGCCGGGAGTCGGCGGAAGATCATCGCCGTCATGGGGAGCCAGCTCGGAAGCATCGCCGACAACGGCTCCGGGGGGATGTACGCCTACCGCAGCTCCAAGACGGCGGTCCACCAGGTGGCCAAGTGCATGGCCGTCGACCTGAAGGAGAGAGGGATCACCGTGGTGGTTTTCCACCCCGGATGGGTGCGCACTTCCATGGGGGGCCCCCAGGCCCCCACTCAGCCGGCCGAGAGCGCCGCGGGGCTGACCCGGGTGCTCCTCACCCTGACCCCGGAGCAGAGCGGTCACTTCCTGAGCTGGGAGGGGAAGGAGCTCCCCTGGTAGGAAGGCGATTCAGGACAAAAAAGGCCCGCAGCGATGCGGGCCTTTTCTTTTCTGCCTTTTGTTGACTCAGACCACCCGCACCGGGGCGAAACCCCCTCCGGCGGTGCGCAGGTTGGTGACCTGCCCGTGGTAGAGCCGGGCGGTCAGTCCCAGGGTGCGATCGCGGTAGACGAAGAGGCGCAGGTCGGTTTTGAAAGGGTCGTCCCCTTCGCCCGCCTCGGTGAGAGACGGGGGGACCTCTCTCTGGCAGAGGGTTTCCCGGGGGAGGAGCTGGTCGAAGCGCGCCCGGGAGATCTTGCGGCCGAGAAAGACCCCCCGGCTGCCGAAGCGGGAGACGGGCTTGAAAACCCATTCCGAGCGGGAAGCCCAGACCTCCTCCCGGTCGAGATCACTCAGCAGCCGGCTTTCGGGAATGGTCTCCCCGAGGAGCTGCCGTGATCTATCGTCCAACCCGAGGGCCTCCAGGGCCCGGGGGTCGGACCAGAGGATCATCCGCCTCTTGTCGGCGAGCAGGCCGTAGGCGAAGGGGTTGGGGGTCAGGCAGACGTTGCCTGAGAGGTAGGCGGCCTTCAGGCCGGCCATTTCGGGCCGCTCCAGGTAGAAGTCGCAGTGGCGGTTGTAGACCAGGTCGACCGTTTCTCCGGCGCAGAGGACCCCGGCGGCCGAGGCGTCGAGTTCCGAGGGGTCGACGATAACCGCCTGGATGCCGGCCTCCTCGAAGAGGTCGCGGAAGGCGCTCATCTCCTCGTAGAGGAACTGCTCCCGGGGGCGCTCGTCGAGGATGGCGATGCGCCGCGGCTCCCGGCGCGCTCCCCGGCTCTGGGCGGAGAGCTCCTGGCGGAAGGAGGCGAGGAACTCTTCCCGCAGGAGCCCCGGCAGCTTTGCCCGGGCCATCTCGGCGTCGGGGTGGAGAGCGAGGTAGGCGAGAAGTCCTCCACCGGCGTTGGTGTTGACCTCGATGAGCCGGGGCCCCTCGGCGGTGAGGTGGAAATCGTACCCCATCATTACCGAGTCGTGGCCCGGGTCGTAGCGGGCGACCTCGGGAAGCTCCGGGTGGACCCGCATCCGGTACTCGGGGAGGTGGCCGAGGCGGTAGAGGGCGCGAACCAGGCGCAGCATCCGGGCGAGAGGGGCCCGGGGCAGGGGAACGGTTGTGGAGCTGATGGCGTCACGGTAAAGGGGCATAAGGGCCCTTTCGCTGGAGGAGTCGGAGGGACATGATGCCACAACCGGCGATCCAGGGGTATCCCCTCGGGGGGATATTCCCCGGCGGATCGACAGGGGTCTCCCGGATGGAGGGGCGTTTTTGGGGCCTTGGGGGCCGGGGTCTGCAAGGAGAAAAAAGTGCCCCGGGCGGGTGCCCGGGGCCAGGGGAGAGACGCCGGAGCTATTCCGGCGGGTGGAGAGTTTCGGCGAGCAGTTCGATGGTGTGGGCGGCCCGGACGGTGAGCCCCTGTTTCTCGAGGCCGCCGCGGATCTGCATCATGCAGCCCGGACAGTCCATGGCGACGCAGGTGGCGCCGCTCTTTTCGATGTCGGAGAGCTTGTCGGCGAGGATGCGCCGGGAGATGGCGGGGTGGCTGGTGAAGGAGTAGGAGCCGCCGAAACCGCAGCAGCGGTCGGCATGAGCCATCTCGGAGAGCTCCCGTCCCGAGGCGGCCAGAAGGGCCCGGGGTTCCCGCCAGACCCCGGCGCCCCGCTTGAGGTGGCAGCTGTCGTGGTAGGTGACCCGCTCGGGATCGGCCTTCCCCTTGAAGGCCTCGGCGCCGCCGAGTTTTTCGAGCACCAGGCGGGAGAAGTCGATGGTGATGGCCGAGAGGCGCTCGGCCCGTTCGGCCCAGACGGGGTTGTCCCTGAGGTGGTCGACGAAGTCCCGCTGCAGGGCGAGGGTGCAGGTGGGGCAGGTGGTCACCACGAAGTCGGGGTCCCCCTCGAGCAGGGCCTCCACGTTCTGTTCGGCCAGTACCACGGCCGTCTCCCGATCTCCCGAGTAGAGAGCGGGGACGCCGCAGCAGTTCTGACCCTGGGGAAAGGTCACTTCCACTCCCAGGCTGTTGAGGACGCGAACCAGGTCGAGGCCCAGCTCCGGGTAGACGAAGTCGTTGAGGCAGCCGGCGAAAAGGGCCACCCGGTAACGGGGGTTCTCCAGATTCTGGGGGATATCCTTCCAGAGATCCCGCAGGGGTTTCTCCGCGACGGCCGGCAGGGTGCGCCACTCGGTGAGGGAGGAGAAGAAGAGGGGGAGGTGGCGGATGGTCCGCTCCCCCCGGGTCACCGGTTTCTGGAGGAGGCTCGCGGCGCGGATGAGGGAGTGGAAGAGGCGGCGGTTGCGCAGCACCTTTTTGAAGACCAGGCTCTTGGCGGTGCCGATCCCCTCCTCCTCCCCGATCACCTCCCGCAGGTGGAGGATGATGCTCTCCAGGTCGATGCCGCTCGGGCAGACCGCAACGCAGGCCCGGCAGCCGATGCAGGCCCGCACGATTTCGGCGGCCTTGTCGAGGCCGTGGAAAAAGGCGGTGAGGATGATGCCGATGGCGCTGATGTAGATGTGGCCGAAGACGTGCCCCCCCACGGTCTGGTAGACGGGGCAGACGTTGGCGCAGGCGCCGCACTTGATGCAGCGCAGGGCGTCGCGGCAGTGGGGTGACTCGGCGAGGGCACTGCGGCCGTTGTCGAGGAGCACGATGTGCAGCTCCTTCTCCGCATCGCCGCAGGGAACCGCCCCGCGGATCCAGGTGACGTAGGAGGTCAGGAGCTGCCCCGTGGCGTTGCGGGGGAGGGCCTTGAGGACCTTGGCGGCGTCCTCGAGGGTCGGCACCAGCTTCTCGATTCCCACCAGGGCGACGTGGATCTTCGGCAACGTGGTGGCCAGCCGGGCGTTCCCCTCGTTGGTGACCAGGGCGATCCCCCCCGTCTCGGCCACGGCCATGTTCGCCCCGGTGATTCCCAGGTCGGCGTCGAGGTAGGCCTGCCGCAGCTGCTCCCGGGCGACCTGGACCAGGTGGGGGATCTCGGCGGGCTCCGTGCGCCCGGTGACCTTGCCGAAGAGTTCGGCGACCTCGTCGCGGAACATGTGGATGGCGGGCATCACCATGTGGCTGGGGCGCTGCCCGGCGAGCTGGATGATCCACTCGCCGAGATCGGTCTCCACCGCCTTCACCCCGGCCTTTTCCAGGGCGCGGTTGAGGTGGATCTCCTCGCTCGCCATGCTCTTGCTCTTGACCGCAAGGCGGACCCCCCGCTCCCGGGAGAGGCCGGAGATATAGTCGTTGGCCTCCTGCGCGGTGCGGGCGAAGAAGACCTTGGCTCCGGCCGCCTCTGCGTTTCGAGTGAACTCGGCGATCAGCTCATCCCGGCGCTCCCGCACGTCGTCCTTCATGGCGGCGATGTCGCGGCGCAGGGCCTCGAAGTCGATGCCGGCGAAGGCCTTCTCCCGGGAGAGGAGGTAGGCGTCGCCGAAGCGGTGGAGGGCCTCCTGGAGCCGGGGGGTGGCCAGGGCCTTGTCGATGCTTTGCTTGTAGCTGCGGGCGCGGTCTTTGTTCATGGTGGGTTCCTCGGGTGTGGTCAAAACTGTCCGACGCGTCTGACCAGTCGGACTGGTCGGACTGGTCGATCTACATCTCCAGAAAGTCGGCCGAGAGCCCCTCGAGGAGCAGAATGTGCAGCTCCCGGGGACCATGCACGCCGATGGTGAGGACCCTCTCGATGTCGGCGGTGCGGCTCGGGCCGGTGATGTAGGCGAGATAATTGCGTTCCTGGCGCTGGTGGAAGGTGCGCAGGTGGGGTATCGCCGCATCCCCGTCGGCCACCACCTTTCGGGGGTCGAGAAGGACGAAGTGGCGTTCGGGGAGGGTGCTGGCCAGGCGCACTGCCTCGGACGTGCTCTCCAGCACGACGGTTCCCGTTTCGGCGATGGCGAAGTTGGCCCCGGTGACCCCTGCCGGGGAGGAGGGGGCCGAGGGGCGCAGATCCCCCTCGATCACCCGGGCTCCCGCCTGGCGAAGGGCCTCCCCCAGCCCCAGGCGCAGGCCGCTGGCGAAGGGGGGGAGCAGGATCGGCCCGGCAGCCCTTTTGGCAATGCACTCGGCGGCCGCCGTCACGTCGGCGACCTCGTGAATCTCGGCGCCCACCAGCCGGGCGGCGTCGCTGAAGCGTTGGATGAGGGAAGGGGATGGCATAATGGACCTCGTTGCAATAGTGGCCAGACCAATTTATGGTAAGATTACCTTAGAAGAGTGGCGCTCCCCTGTCAAGTCTGTCATAACGACGTTTGTCTGAAAGGGTTTGTTGCGGCAAGGGCTGTCGA
>JBFHXN010000083.1:0-8701 GCA_041598955.1 Desulfuromonadales bacterium
CGCGGCCGGTCGGGGGATATCGCCCCCCCTTAGAGGGTTTCGTAGAAGGAGGGCCTGAGGTACTGAAAGGATCCGATGAATCCATCAAAGTCTGCGGCCGGGGCAGGATCGAAGTCCGCTTCCATGGGGCGCCACTGGGTGAAATAGAAGGCCACCACCCGCTCCCCCCGCAGGGCGAAGACCACCTTGCACCAGACCTTGTGCCCTCGTACCCTGTCGCGCCCTTCGGTGGTGGCCTCCAGGGCCTCCCCCCCGAGGGCCTTCACGGGGCGGGTCGTAACCTCCCCGAAGGTCACCCGGCTCGCCCAGAGGAAGCGCTTGAAGAACTGCCGCGACCTCTCCCGGAGATCCCGGGAATAACCGAAAGGCTCCTCGGCGTAGGCGAAAAGGGACTGGCTGGGGAAGGGCCCGGCTTCCTCCTTGATAAAGGCTACCGAATAGTCGTCCTCGTCAAGCTGCACCAGCTTCCAGTCCAGGGGGGGACGGGCAAACTTGAAGGCCTGTTCCCAGACCACGTTCCCCTCGGCGTCGCAGAGAGCGGCCAGGGGGTCTTCCGGGGGCGCCGCCCACCAGGCGCACCCGGTCACAAAGGTCAGGGGGAGCAGAAACAGCAACAGGCGCCTCATGGCTTTACCTCCTCTTCCTGGTGGAGCTTCTTCAACTCCAGAAGGATCCCGCGAAAATCGGGAGAGCCGTCCTGTACGTAGCGGATCACCCCCCACTTGTCGATGATCACCGTGCGCCGGGCAAAAACCGGTGCGCCGTGGGGCTGCGTGCCCAGGGCCAGCCCCAGGTAGCTGCTCACGTTGGAGAGCAGCGGAAAGGTGAGTTCCAGTTCCTGGGTCCAGTGCTTGAGAATCGTCAGGTCATCCCGACTGACGCCCGCAACGCGGGCGTTGAAGCGGTCATAGAGGTAGAGGTTCCTCTCATGACCCTCCATTTCCCCCGTTCAGACGGGGGTGAAGGCCGCCGGGAAGAAGGTGAGCACCAGGTGGTGCTTGCCGTAAAAATCCCGGTCGTAGTTCACCACCCCTCCCGTGGTGGAAGGAAGGGAGAAGATCGGAGCACTGGTGCCGATCAGCCCTTCTCCCCCCCGGGGGGCTCCCAGAGCGGCTCCGGCCAGCAGAGCACCGGCCAGAAGGCCTGCCACCAGAGATCCGATCCGACAAAAAACTGCTTTTTGAGGCATGTTTCACGCTCCTTCTGCCTGCGGGCTCCGTTCTGCGACTGTTTCCGATAAGTGGGTGGACCGGAAAAAAGTCTACCGTACTCTTCCCGGCGGGCAACCGGACGGAGCTTCTTCTCTGGCTTGCCGCCTTGTTTTCCGCCGAAGTTGTGCTGTACTTCTTTAATACAAGGAACGCGTTGAAGGGGCGTTCCCTTTTGGGCCTTTGCGCCGGGGAGACATCCTTTTCCATGCTGATCATTTTCGAAACCCTGGGAGACCGCTTCCTCTATTACCTCAACCAGGCCGGACGGATGGGGATCTTTCTCGGCGCCTGCCTGCTGAGCCTGGTCAGGCCCCCCTACAAGCTCTACCCCGTGGTGCGCCAGATCCATTTCATCGGCGCCCGCTCCCTCTTCGTGATCCTCTTCACGGGGGCCTTCACGGGGATGGTGCTGGGGCTTCAGGGCTACTACACCCTGCGCAAGTTCGGTTCCGAGGGGCTGCTCGGCTCGGCGGTGGCCCTCACCCTGATCCGGGAGCTGGGACCCGTTCTGACCGCCCTGATGGTCATCGGCCGGGCCGGCTCGGCCATCACCGCCGAGATCGGCATCATGCGCAACAGCGAGCAGATCGACGCCCTCGAATGCATGGCGGTCGACCCCTACAAGTACCTGATGGCCCCCAAGTTTCTCGCCGGGGTCATCTCCCTCCCCCTGCTCACCTTCGTCTTCGACATGGTCGGCATCTTCGGGGGATGGCTCATCGGGGTGGGGCTTCTGGGGGTCAACGAGGGGGCCTATTTCCAGGGGATGTATTCGAGCGTCGTCTGGAAGGACATCGAGATGGGGATCGTCAAGAGCCTCGTTTTCGGCCTGCTGATCATCTGGATCACCGCGGCCAAGGGGTTCTATCTCCACCTGGAGCGCAGCGGCGGCTTCGGCGCCGAGGGGGTGAGCCGCACCACCACCGACGCCGTCGTCCTCTCCTCCGTCACCATCCTGGTCTGGGATTACCTGATCAGCGCCATCATGCTTTAGGGGCGGATGGGATTTTTCCGGTAAAAATTTTTACGGCCTTTCCCCCTGGGCGACGCCCACCGACTTTTGAACGAGGATGATCCATGGACGACTCAAAGGAGGAGATCGCGATCGAGCTGGTGGGGGTGGAGAAGTCCTTCGGCCGCCAGAAGGTGCTCAAAGGGCTCGACCTGAGGGTCCCCGTCGGGAAGACCACCGTCATCGTCGGCCCCAGCGGCCAGGGCAAGACCGTCATCCTCAAGCATATGCTCGGCCTGGTCAAACCCGATCGTGGGGAGGTGCGGGTCTTCGGAAAGGACATCGGCCGGATCAGCCGCAGGGAGCTCAAGGAACTGCGCACCAGCTTCGGAGTGCTTTTCCAGAACGCGGCCCTCTTCGATTCCCTCACCGTCTTCGACAACGTCGCACTCCCCCTGCGGGAGCGCACCCGGATGAAGGAGGAGGAGGTCCGCCGCATCGTCGATGAAAAACTCGCCCTGATGGACCTCGAGGGGAGCGGCGAGAAGTTCCCCGCCCAGATCAGCGGCGGCATGCGCAAGAGGGTCGGCCTGGCGAGGGCGCTGGTTCTCAACCCCAAGGTGGTCTTCTTCGACGAGCCGACCACGGGCCTCGACGTCAACAAGAGCAACGAAATCTACAGGCTCTTCCACAAGACCCAGGCCAAGCTCCAGTACACCGCCTTCATCGTCAGCCACGACGTGCCGAAGATCTTCAAGCTGGCCGACTACGTGGCCCTCATCCACGAGGGAACCATCGTCGAGTGCCTCCCCCCGGAGGAATTCCAGCTCGCCAAAAACCCCCGGGTGCGTGCCTTCGTCGAGGAGACCATGGGCCCCATCTACAGCAGTCAAGAGGAGGAGAGAGGCTTCTATGGCTTCCATGAAAAGGCTTAACGTCGAAACGGCCGTCGGCATCTTCCTGGTGGCCGGCTTCCTCTGCTTCGCCTGGCTTTCGGTCAGGCTCGGAGACGTGAACCTCTTCGGGGACCGCTCCTACCCCGTGGAGGCCCGCTTCGGGTCGGTCTCGGGGCTGAAGGTGGGGGCGGTGGTGGAAATCGCAGGGGTGCAGATCGGCAAGGTCTCCTCCATCCGTCTCGACGGAAGCGACTACGAGGCGAAGGTGGAGCTTTCCATCGAACGGGGCGTCGCCCTGCAGGAGGACAGCATCGCCTCCATCCGCACCGCCGGAATCATCGGGGACCGCTTCGTCAACATCTCCCCCGGCGGCTCGGACGTCGTCATTCCCCCCGGCGGGGAGATCGTGGAGACCGAGTCGGCGATCAACCTCGAGGAGCTGGTGAGCAAATACATCTTCGAATCGAAGCCCAAGTAGGGAGGGAGCCTCATGGTACGCATCACCGGGCGAACGGCACTGCTGCTCATCCTCCCCTTTCTGGCCGGATGCCTGGCCGGGAAACCGGCGCCCACCGATCCCCCCCTGCCGCCGGCCCTCGAAAACGCGGGAGAAGAGAACCCCGAGGAAGGGGATCTGCCGGACGACCTGCTGCTCGAACTGGAGGAGGAGATGGAGACGGTGCATATCGCCGACCCCATCGAGCCCTTGAACCGGGGCATCTTCTGGGTCAACGACAAGCTCTACTTCTATCTCTTCAAGCCCGTGGCCAAAGCCTTGAGGGTGATTCCCGAACCGGCCCGAAAATCGGTGGGCAAGGCCTTCGACAACATCGGGGCGCCGGTGCGGGTCGCCAACTGCGTGCTGCAGGCGAAAATGGAATGCGCCACAACCGAGCTGGGACGCTTCGTGCTCAACAGCACCGTGGGGCTTGGCGGACTCTTCGACCCGGCCCGGGGAGAGGGGCTGGAGCCCCACGACGAGGATTTCGGCCAGACCCTCGGGGTCTACGGCCTCGGACAGGGTTTCTACCTCGTGCTTCCGGTCCTGGGCCCCTCCTCCCTGCGGGACGGCATCGGCAAGGGGGTCGACGGCTTCGGGGATCCCCTGCGGTATCTGCTGGGGACCGGTGAGGCGATCGGCGCCAAGGTCGCCGAGCGGGAGAACTGGCTCTCCCTCGACAAGGACAGCTACGAATCGATCAAGAAGGAAGCCCTCGACCCCTACCTCACCATACGCAACGGCTACGTCCAGCGCCGTGAAGGACAGGTCGGGAAATAGCCGGGCATCCGGCGACGGAGACCACCCATGAAAATGCGCCATGCGATACCTTTTTTTCTGCTCCTGATCCTTGCGGCGGCACCGGTCACCGCAGCCCCTCCTGCCCCCGTGGATCAGATCCGCCAGACCGTCGATGCGGTCATCGCCCTGCTCAAGAACAAGGGGATGGACCGCCAGGAGCGCCGGGAAAAACTCTCCACCCTGGTCCGCGCACGCTTCGATTTCGAGGTCATGTCCCAGTGGGCCCTGGGCAAGAACTGGCGCAGCGCTTCCCCCCAGGAGCGCAGCCGCTTCATCTCACTCTTCTCGGACCTTCTGGAGGAGACCTACGTCGGCCGGATCGAAGATTACACCGACGAGGCGGTCGTCTACCTCGGCGAGAAACGGGATGGGGAGAGGGCCGAGGTGGAAACCCAGGTGCTCAGCGGCAACACCGACATCCCCATCCGCTACAAGGTGCGTCTCAAGGGGGAGGAGTGGTTCGTCTACGACGTGGTCATCGAGGAGGTGAGCCTGGTGCGCAATTTCCGCAGCAGCTACGACGAGATCATCCGCAAGGAGGGGATGGGAGGACTGCTGAAGAAGATGGAGGAAAAGATCCTGGAGCTGCGCAACAGCAAGGGGGGGGAAAAGGGATGAATGGCCCGGCTACGACCGAATTCTGCGCCGAGGGTGTCTGCGGAGAGCGCCTCTGCGGCCGGATGAAACGGGAACTGCACTTTTTCAGCTTTCTCGCGGAGAGCGACCTCGATGAGATCGCCCCCTACTTCGAGTGCCGCCAGGTGCCCGCCGGAAAGGCCCTCTGGGCTGAAGGAGACGAGGGGAATTACATCGCCTTCATCATCTCCGGCAAGGTGGAGGTGAACAAGCAGACCGAATTTGCGGGAAAGCCGGTCGTGATCGCCGTCTACAGCCGCGGTACCATCGTGGGGGAGCTCAACATCCTCGACGGCACCCCCCGCTCCGTCGGTGCGATTGCCTTGGAGCCGGCCGACCTGATTCTGCTGAACGCCCCGAACTTCCACCGGCTCCTGGAGAACCACCCGCAACTGGGGGTCAAGCTCCTCCAGGGGATGCTCCTCACCGTTTCCATGCGTCTGCGCAAATCCTTCGAGCGCCTCGCCTCCATCTTCTGATCAACCCTCCGCCTCAGGCCATCTCCACCCCCAGCAGATCCCCCAGCCGGCCGTACTCGGCGCGGCACTCCCCCTCGCACCCCCCCCTTTCCCGCAGCTTTGTCGCCAGGGAGCAGTAAAGGTTCTGGGCCCTCCAGAGGTTGGGGCGCAGGTCGAGTCTCGTCAGGGTCACCAGGGTTTCGTTGACGGTCATCAGGAGGGCGAGATTCTCCGGTGCCTTCAGGAGCTTCTCGATCTGTCCGCTCAATTGGCGCCCGGCGAGAAAGCCCAGCAGGGGCCGTTCGAGGGCGATATCGAGCCGCTCGACCTCCTCGGCCACTTCCCGCAGCCGCACCGGATGCAGATTGCGATCCTCCAGCAGACGACGCATCCGGGAATGAACGACCTGCTCCACCGGCAGGGCCAGGGTGCGGGGAACCGGCATGCGGATTTCCCGCAGGAATCGGAGCAGGGGATAGTGGTCCTGGTAGACCCCCTCGAAAAGGGACTCGATCTCTTCGAGGCTGCGAGCCATGAGCTGCTCCAGGATCTTGCGCTGCTCGTCCTTGAACAGATGCCAGAGGCTGAAAATCTGCTCCCCGAAGTGCCGGTCGAGGAGTCGGATGACCCCCGGGATGTCGCTTCTCTCGAAGGCCCCCCGCACCTCTTTGGACATGGCGGCAAAGGCCTCTTCCCCCGCGAAGGCCCTCACCCCCGCGGTGACATGGTGGCCCCCGAGGTGGAGCACGGCGAAGGAGAAATCCCCCTCGTTCCAGGTGACCTCGGAATGGACCCGGACCCTGCCGAGGGAGAGCTTCAGCCTCCCCGCCGGAACCTGCTCGTAGTAAAGGTTCTCGGCCCTGTAGCAGTACATCTGGTCTCGGTGGGTCCCGGCGGCGAACTCCGACGCGATGGCATGATGGGCCGCCACCCGGGGCAGATCGAGGCGCATCGGCGTGACCAGCTCCCGGTAGACCCGTGCGCCGTCGGTCCACTTGGGAAAATTGCTTTTGGCCCGCTCCAGACGGGTAAGGAACTCGGCCTCCAGGGAAACGCCTGCCGCCTCGTCGGCCAACTGGAGGGCCCGGCTGGCATAACCGAGAACCTGAACGGTCTCGATCCCCGAAACATCGTCGAAGAACCAGCCGCAGCTTGTGTACATGAGCAGGGCCTGCCTCTGCATTTCGAGAAGCCGCAGGGCGCGCACCGACTCCTCGGGGGAGAGTTCCCGCCCCGCCTGGCGGCGGAGGAATTTCTCCACCTTGGCCGCGGATCGGTCGAGAATGACTTCGATGTACTCGTCCCGGGCCTTCCAGGGATCGGCCAGAAGGGGAGCCATGCTCTTTTCGTAGAGGGGTAAGAGACGATCGCGCAGCCAGTCGAGGGTCTCCCGAAGGGGGGCCCGCCAGGCCTGGCTTCCTCCCCGGGATCCACCGATGCGACAGCCGCAGTCGGACCTCCAGCGCTCGACGCCATGGGCACAGCTCCAGGAGGTCTTCTCCCTGATCTCCACCTCGTGGGCCGGGGGGAACCTCTCGAGGTATTCGCCGTAGATGGTGAGAGACGCCTTGTGGTCCCCCTCGATCTGGTCGAGGCAGTAGGCGAGGGCCATCTCGCCGAAGCGGTGATGATGACCGTAGGTCTCGCCGTCGGTGGCCACATGGGCCATCTGGGGCTCCCTCCCCTCCCCCAGGGTGCCGAGCAGGCGAGCGGAGAGCGCCTGCCCGCTGCGCAGCAGGTCACCGAAGGCCACCTCCTGGGCCATCGGACCATCGTAGAAGAAAAGAGCGATGCTCTTTCCGGAGGGGAGGGGGCAGAGGTAGGCGCGGCGGGGATCGATGCCGGCGGAGGGGACTTCCTGCCAGCGCTCTTCACCGATGCGCCGAACCCGGGCCGCCTGATGGGGAGCGAGCAGGGTGAAGCGGATGCCTGCCTCGGCCAGCAGTTCCAGCGACTCGAGATCGACGGCCGTCTCCGGCAGCCACATCCCCTCGGGGTCCCGCCCGAAACGGTGCCTGAAATCGACCATCCCCCACCGGATCTGGGTCTGCTTGTCGCGGCGGCTGGCCAGGGGCATGATCAGGTGATTGTAGGCCTGGGCCAGGGCCGAGCCGTGCCCCGAGAAACGCTGCCTGCTGAGGCGGTCGGCCTCCAGGATGGCCTCGTAGGTTCCCCGCTGGTGCCTCTGAAGCCAGGAGAGCAGGGTCGGCCCGAAATTGAAGCTGATGCGGGCGTAGTTGCTGACGATCCGCTGGATGCGCCCCCGGCTGTCGAGAATCCGGGCGGCGGTGTTGGGCTCGTAGCACTCGGCGGTGATCCGGTCGTTCCAGTCGTGGTAGGGGGCGGCCGAATCCTGCAGCTCGACCTCCTCGAGCCAGGGGTTTTCCCGGGGAGGCTGGTAGAAATGGCCGTGGATGCAGACGGTGCGGTCACTCATGGCGGAGGTTGCTCCTGGACTGGGAGGGTGGGATCCCGGAAGGGGGGCTGAACCTGGTCCGGGGTGGAGGCTCCCGGCGGGTCACAGGGAAATCTATCAGGAATGGACGATTTTTTCACCCACTCGATTCCCCTTTCTCTGCGAGCCGCCTTTCCCTGCCGCCGGTCCGCGCCCAAACCACCCGCCTTGACACCCCTCTCGGGGGAATGATAGTTTGATATTGAACTATTTTTTGGAGATAGATCAATTTTCGACTCGGGAGGCAAAAGGAGCACGCCATGATCACCCTGAGACAATCCAAGGACCGAGGGCATTTCAGGAGCGACTGGCTCGACAGCCGCCACACCTTCTCCTTCGACACCTACCACGATCCCCGCCATATGGGCTTCAGGGCCCTTCGGGTCATCAACGAGGACCGCGTCCAGCCCGGCCACGGCTTCCCCCTCCACCCCCACCGCGACATGGAGATCCTCTCTTTTGTCTTCAGCGGGGCCCTGCGCCACGAGGACGATCTGGGCAATGCCGAGATCATCGAGGCCGGTGAGCTGCAGAGGATTTCTGCCGGCCGGGGCATCCGCCACAGCGAATCGAACCCCTCCCAGGACCTGCCGGTCCACTTCCTCCAGATCTGGATCATCCCCGAGGCGACGGGGCTTGACCCGGGGTACCAGAAGAAACGCTTCGCCGGAGGGGAGAAAAACAGCCTGCGGCTGATCGCTTCGGGGGACGGCCGGGATGGATCGGCAACCTTGCGCCGGGACGTGGGGATCTACGCCGTCACCCTGGAGGGGAAAAGGTCCCTGGAGGTCCC
>JBFHXN010000084.1:0-8615 GCA_041598955.1 Desulfuromonadales bacterium
CAGGTTGTCTTGCCCCCCCTTCGGCGTCCGTCGCCGAGGGGGGTTCTTTTTTTCGGGAGAGATTCGTGGGCCCCGGAAGATATCCTTGGCCTGAAATTTGCTTGATTAAAATTGCTCAGGACGCCAGAATGTCCGGGGAAATGGCTCCGGAAGCGGAGGAGATGGGCCGCCCGGGAGCCAGGGCGGCAGGGCCGTGTCAACCCTCTGACACAGGCAAATGGCAGGGCGCCGAAGAAAACCGGGATTTGGGGAGTTTCCCCGTGAAGGGAACCCCCGCCCAAGTTTTTGGGCCGAAGCCGGATTTCATTTTTTTTGGGAGGCCGATGTGATGATGGTTCGCAGCAGCGCCTGGGTGAGCAGGGGAATTCTCGCCACCCTTTTCGCATTCCTTGCCTCCGGGCCGGCCCTGGCCACCAACGGCATGAACACCATCGGCTACGGGGCGGTCTCCACGGGGATGGGGGGGGCCGACCTGGCCCTCGTCGACAACGCCACGGCCATGAACATCAATCCCGCCGGCATCTGCGAGTGCGCCCAGCCCGAGCTGGGGTTGGGGGTCAGCCACCTGATGCCGGAGCTCAGCCATCGCGACTCCCTCGGCAACGACCGGGACGCCGAGAAGAACATCTTCGCCCTCCCCCTCGTGACCTTCGCCACTCCCATCGACGGGCTCCCCCTCACCTTCGGCATCGGCCTCTTCTCCCAGGGAGGGATGGGGGCCGAGTACAAGGGGCTCAATACCCCCTTTGGAACCCGGGACGACACCTTTTCCAACGTGATGTACGCCAAGGTCACCCCGACCCTGGCCTGGAACAGCCCGGGCTCAAGACTTCGCCTCGGGGCGAGCCTCAACGCCGGGTACGTCGGCACCGATATGAAGTTCTTCCCCGACACCTCCGTCGCCGCGGCCGGCTTCGCCGGGATGGACCTGAAGGACCTGGAAGCCTTCGGCTACGGTGCCCGGCTCGGGTTCCAGTACAACCTCGGGAGGCTGACCCTGGGCGGAGCCTGGCTCTCCAAGACCCGCCTCAACTTCGACGGGGGTACCATGACCCTCGATTTCTCCGACCCGGGATTCGGGGGTCTCGGCAAGGTCGACTACGACGCCCGCATGAGCGGCTTCAACTGGCCCCAGCAGGCCGGCCTGGGGATGAGCTACCGGTTGAGCTCCCGGTGGAGGGTGGCCGCGGACGTCGACTGGGTCGACTGGTCCCACGCCATGACGACGGTGGAGATCAAGCTCGACCAGCCCGAAAATCCCGGGGCCCCGGCGGCTCAGGTCATCTCCATCCCCATGGACTGGAAGGACCAGTGGGTCTACGCCGTCGGCCTGGAGTACGAGTTCGTCGACGACTGGATGCTGCGGGTGGGCTACAACCATGCCGACTCGCCGGTCCCCGACGGGACCCTCTCCCCCCTCTTCCCCGCCGTCATCGAAGACCATGTCACGGCAGGCCTGGGCGCCCGCTCCGACCGCTGGCAGGTCGACGTGGCCGTGGAGTACGCCCTGCCGGCCAGCCAGGAGAACGACAATCCCGACCCGTCGGTCAACCCCTTCGGCATCGGTTCGAGGGAGCGCCACTCCCAGGTGACGACCCATCTTCTGATCCGGAGGCTCTTCTAGGTTAAAAAGGCTGGCCGATCCGACTTCTCTTGAACAAAAAGCCGGCTCCCGCGGGGGCCGGCTCAGGCTGCTGAAAAACCCCCATCTGCTTCGTTCCCCTTGATCTCGTCGCTGCGACGTAGCTTCCGCTACGCCTCACTCCTCGATCGGCGGGCGCCTTGCATCTGGGGGTTTTTGAGCAGCCTCAATAAAAGAGTTTGTCAACAATCTGAGCCGGCTCCCGGAGGGGCCGGCTTTTCCTTATGCTTCTGTCGGGAGAAGGAGATGATCCCGCCTGCTCCGGGGTCGGTTACAATGAACCCAGGGGAACAGGTCCTGATTTCTGGGAGGATTCCATGGTACAACCCAAGTCGCCGCTGAGCGTTTTCTACGACGGGGCCTGCAGCATCTGCGCCCGGGAGATCGCTTATTATCGGAAGCTGGACGGCGAAGGCCATCTCAGGCTCGTCGACATCTCCGACCCCTCCTTCGAGCCGTCGAACCATGGCCCGACCCGGGAGGACTTCATGGCCGAGCTCCACGTGCGGGACGCCTCGGGGCACTTCTTCCGCGGCGTGGACGGCTTCGCCGCCATCTGGAGGGTCGTGCCCGGGCGCCCTTTCCGGTTGATGGCCCTGCTGATCCAGATCCCCGGGATCCATTTTCTGGCCACCCTCGGCTACCGGGTCTTCGCCCGGCTTCGGAAATATCTCCCTTCGCGGGAGGGGGGGTGCGCCGACGGCAGCTGCGGCCTCGGGCATCCCAGGCGAGACAAGTGAAAAAAGTTGGTAATAAACTGAGGGCGGGTCTTTCGACCCGCCCTCAGACTCTTGACAAACTGTTTTTTGAGCAGCCAGAGGTTCAGGCCCCTCCGGCGGCCGGCGGGACGAAGACCCTCTGTCCCAGCTCCTGGTCGAGCATCAGCAGGCCGTTTCCGTCCTTGCCGATACGCTCGAGTTTCTTGACGATCAGGGAAAAGCTCGCCTCCTCCTCGACCTGCTCGGTGACGAACCAGGCGAGGAAGGCCTCTGCGGCGTAGTTGTTCTCCTTGCGGGCGAGGGTCACCAGGTTGTTGATGCTGGCGGTGACGAACTTCTCGTGTTCGAGGCTGTGCTGCAGGACCTCGAGGGGGGATTTGTAGACGTTCTTGGGCGCGTCGATGGCCCGCAGGTCCGTGCGCCCCCCGGCGTCGCAGAGGAAGTGGAAGAACTTCTCGCCGTGGGTCAGCTCCTCCAGGGCCTGAACCCGCATCCAGCTTGCGAGGCCGGGGAGATCCTCGGACTGGAAGTAGCCGGCCATGGCCAGGTAGAGGTAGGCCGAGAAAAACTCGTTTTTCATCTGCTCGTTGAGGGCGTCCTGCAGTTTCTTGCTGATCATGTGCGGCTCCTTGGTGGGTGGTGGGTCGGCCGGCGGTTCCTGTCGCCGGCTGCCGCAAAAGGATACCAAAGTGGTTGTCAATGTCCAGCCCGCTCCGCGAACGCGTTGCATTCCTCCGCGGCCTGGGATATCCTGACCCACCGGAAAAGCCCGGTCACCCAGAGGCGATGGAGCGTTCGCAGTGCAGATCCGTTCGGCAACCTTTATCAAGAGTGCGGTCGCCCCCGCCGGCTATCCCGAGGGGGAGCTTCCCGAAGTCGCCTTCGTGGGGCGCAGCAACGTGGGGAAGAGCTCCCTGATCAACGTCCTGGTCAACCGCCGCGCCCTGGTGCGCACGTCCAACACCCCCGGGCGCACCCAGTTGCTCAACTTCTTCGACATCAACGGCGAGCTCTCCCTCGTCGACCTGCCCGGCTACGGCTTCGCCCGCGTTCCCCTGGAAGTGAAAAAGGCCTGGGGGCCGATGATCCGCAACTACCTCCAGAGCCGCAAGAGCCTCAAGGCGGTGGTCTTCATCCTCGATGTCCGCCGGGTTCCCAACGCCGAAGACATCGAGATGCTCGATTGGCTCGAAGAGTTCGACATCCCCACCATCCCCGTCATCACGAAGCTCGACAAAATCGGAAAAGTCCACCAGGCAAAGCATCTCAAGCCGATCCTGGAAGCCACCGATCTCCCCCGCGATGCCTTCACCCTCTTCTCGGCCCAGACCCGCCAGGGGCGCGAGGAGGTCTGGGAGCGCATCGAAGTGGCCCTCGGTCTCCAATCCCCCACCCCCTGATACGTCCCAAGGAAACTTCGATGCAATGGATCGGCTTGATCGGCGGAATCCTGGTCGCCTTCGGCTTCCTCCCCCAGATCGTCAAGGCCCTGCGCACCCGTTCGACGGGGGATATCTCCATCTACATGCTGCTGACCATCCTGACCGGGGGCGTTCTCTACACCACCTACGCCCTGATGGTCGGCGACCTGGTTTTCATCACCATGAACTTCCTCGCCACCCTCAATACCCTGATCCTGCTCATTCTCAAGCTGCGCTTCCGCTGAGGCCGGGCAAAGCCGTTGACACTGCCGGCGCCCTCTGTTACAAAGGTCGCACAGTCAGACGCAAGTGAAGACCGGGTGCCCGCTGAAGCCGACCGGCCAAGGCGGGAGAATAGGGAAGAGGGTGCAACTCCCTCGCTGCCCCGCAACTGTAAGTGGCGATGAAAGCCGGCGAAACCACTGCCCCTCCCGGGGCGGGAAGGGCCGGGGAGTAAGAGGAGCCACGAGCCAGGAGACCTGCCCGGGACGACCAGTAGGACCTTTCGCGGGAGGGGTTCCGGACCCCCAGGTCTATCGACCCCCAGCCCCGAACAGAGGCTGGGGGTTTGTCGTTTGTGACAAGGGAGAAGCCGTGGAGCAGGGCCTAGTGCAGGTCTATACCGGCGAGGGAAAGGGGAAGACCACCGCGGCGACGGGCCTGATGGTGCGGGCCCTCGGCCAGGGGCTGCGGGTTCTGCTGGTGCGCTTCCTCAAGCCCGACGAGCCTCCCAGCGGCGAGATTCTCTTCCTGACAGGCACGTCCGGCCTGGAGATTCTCTCGGCGGGTCAGGGTATCCTCGGGGCCGGCGTCGACAGGGAGGAGGTCGCCCGGGGCGTCCGTGCCACCTTCGCCGCCGCCCGGCAGCGGGTTCTGGAGGGAACCTGCGACCTGGCCGTCTTCGACGAAATCAACAACGCCCTGCACCGCGGCCTGCTCCCCCTGGAGGAGGTTCTGGAACTTCTGGACCAGAGACCCGAAGGGGTGGAGCTGGTCCTCACGGGTCGCCACGCGCCGCCGGAGGTTCTCTCCAGGGCCGACCTGGTGACCCGCATGGAGGCGGTTCGCCACCCTCTCTCCAGGGGGATCCCCGCCCGCCGAGGAATCGAGTACTGAAAGAGATGAGCAGGAGCGTTTTCGTCACCGGCGGCGCCCGCTCGGGCAAGAGCCGCTTCGCCCAGGGGCTGGTCGAGAAGATGACCGGGCCCCTGCTCTACGTCGCCACGGCGGCTCCGGGAGACGCCGAGATGGCCGAGCGCATCCGCCGGCACCGGGCCGAGCGCGGGGGGTGCTGGGCGACCCTCGAGGAGCCCCTCTCCCTGCTTGAGCGTCTCCCGCAGGCCGCCGAGGGTAAGGCAGGGGTCCTGCTCGACTGCGTGACCCTCTGGCTGAGCAACCTTCTCTTTCACCACGGGGAGGAGGCCGCCCCCGTGCTGGGCGAAGTCGATCGCCTCGCCCTCCTGCTCCCGAGGCTTCCGGCGCCCGTCGTCCTGGTGAGCAACGAGGTCGGCGGCGGGATCGTCCCGGAGAACCCTCTGGCGCGGCTTTTCCGGGATCTGGCCGGGGAGGCCAACCAGCGACTGGCTGCCGCTGCCGACGAGGCCTGGGTGGTGGTCAGCGGGATTCCCCTTCGGCTGAAATAGCCCGTTTGTTATCGTTCAACCACGAGGTCAGCGCATCATGAAGAAACTCGACCTGGCAGCCGCCCTTGCTTCCATCCACCCCGTTCCGGCCGAGCGGCTTTCGGCGGTGCAGGACCGCCTTGACCGCCAGGCCAAGCCCAAGGGCTCCCTGGGCCGTCTGGAGGAGTTCGCCCGCCGCTACGTCGCCATCACCGGCCGCGAAGAGGTTCGGCGCAGATCGGTTTTCACCTTTGCGGGGGACCATGGGGTGGCGGCCGAGGGGGTGAGTGCCTTCCCCCGGGAGGTGACCCCCCAGATGGTCATCAATTTTCTCGAGGGGGGGGCGGCCATCAATGCCCTGGCCCGCCACGCCGGCGCCGAGGTCTTCGTCGTCGACATGGGGGTCGATTACGACTTTCCGCAGCACCCCGGCCTCCTGGACCGAAAGGTGGCCCGCGGTACCGGAAACCTCGCGGTGGGTCCCGCCATGACCCGGGAGCAGGCGGTGCGCTCCCTGGAGACGGGGATAGAACTCGCCCTTTTCTGCCGGGAGTCGGGGATCGACCTGGTGGGGACCGGGGACATGGGGATCGCCAACACCACCCCCTCGGCGGCCATCGCCGCCGTCTTTACGGGGCTTCCCCCCGGCCAGGTCACCCACCGGGGGACGGGGATCGACGATGGGGCCCTGGCCAACAAGATCCGGGTCATCGAGGAGGCCTTGCGGGTGAACGGTCCCGACCCGGCAGACCCCGTCGACGTGCTGGCCAAGGTAGGGGGGTTTGAGATCGGCGGCATCGCCGGCCTGGTGCTCGGCTGCGCCGCCCTTCAGATTCCGGTGGTGGTCGACGGCTTCATCTCCACCGCCGGCGCCCTGATCGCCTCGGAGCTGCA
Organism: Desulfuromonadales bacterium; assembly: GCA_041598955.1. Lineage (GTDB taxonomy): Bacteria > Desulfobacterota > Desulfuromonadia > Desulfuromonadales > JBFHXN01 > JBFHXN01. The sequence continues at coordinate 6,299 of JBFHXN010000084.1, forward strand.
CCCCAACGTGCGCGATTACATCTTCGCCGCCCACCATTCGGTGGAGATCGGCCACCGGCACATGCTCGAGCGCATCGCCCAGCGTCCCATGCTCGATCTCGGCATGCGTCTCGGCGAGGGGACCGGAGCGGCCCTGGCCATGGGGCTCATCGAGGCCTCCCTGCAGATGCTGCGGCAGGTGAAAACCTTCGACCAGGCCGGGGTCAGCAAGGGGAGGGAGTCATGAACCGGGAGTGGGATGACTTCAGGGTTGCCGGAGCTTTTCTGACCATCTTTCCCGTGGCCCGCGGCCTCGAGATCGACCCGCCCCGCCTGGGGCGAAGCATGGCCTTTTTCCCCGCCGTGGGCCTCGCCCTGGGGCTTGGGCTGGTGGTGGTCAACTGGGTCCTGGCCCCCCTGATTCCCCAGGCGGTTCTCGACTGCCTCCTGATCCTGATCCTGATCGCCGTCACCGGGGCCATCCACCTCGACGGCATCGCCGATCTGATCGACGGGCTGGCTGGCGGGAAAGACCGGGAGGGGGTGCTGCGGATCATGAAGGACAGCCACGTCGGGGCGATCGGCGTGGTCGGCCTGGTCATGGTCCTGCTCCTCAAGTATCTCTCCCTCTACCACATCACCCCCGGGCTCAAGTCGGCGGCGCTGATGTTCATGCCCGCAGCCGGGCGCTGGGCGCAGGTGACCCTGGCGGCGGTCTGTCCCTACGTGCGCTCCGAGGGGGGAACCGGCGGGGCCTTCGTCGACAACGTGGGGGAGCGGGAGCTGCTGATCGGGTCGGCCACCCTGGCCCTGGCCGCCCTCATCCTCTTCGGCCTCAAGGGGCTGCTCCTGCTTCTGCTCCTCGGGCTGGCCGTCGCCGGCCTGTGGCGCTATTTCGACCGCCGGCTCGGCGGGGTGACCGGCGACGTCCTCGGCGCCGCCACCGAGGTGATCGAAGTGCTGACCCTGCTCCTGGTGCTGGCCCTCTACTGATCAGCGCCGTCTCCAACCAAGGAGGAAGCGACCATGAATCCGACCCGCATCTACCTCATCCGCCACGGCCAGGTCCAGGGCCATGAGCAGAAGCGCTACAACGGCCAGGCGGAGGTCCCCCTCACCCCCCAGGGTCAGGCCCAGTTCGGGCTGCTGCAGATGCGCCTGGACAAGAAGCGGATCGCGGCGGTCTACTCCAGCGACCTCTCCCGCTGCGCCGAGGGGGCCCGGCTTCTCGCCGGGGCCCGGGGCCTGGAGGCGGAATTTCTCGAGGAGCTGCGGGAGCTGCACATCGGCGACTGGGAGGGGATGACCTGGCAGGAGCTTCAGGAGAAATACCCCCGGGAGTGGCAGGCGCGGCTGGCGGACATCGTCAACTACAAGGTTCCCGGCGGCGAGAGCCTCCTCGAGATGGCCGAACGGGTTCGGCCGGCCATCCGGCGGATCGTCGAGCGCCATCCCGGGGAGGAGGTCGCCGTCGTCGGCCACGGGGGGGTGAACCGGGTCATCCTCCTCGACGCCATCGGAGCCCCCCTGGAGAGGCTCTTTCACGTCGAGCAGGATTACGGATGTCTCAACGCCATCGACTATTACCCCGACGGCCGCGCGGTGGTCGTCCTTCTCAACAGCTGATTTCGAGGACAGGTTCTGAATGAAGGCCCTCGTCATCGCCGCTCCGGCCAGCGGGCAGGGAAAGACCACGGTGACCCTGGCGCTGCTGGCGGCGCTGCGGCGCCGGGGAATTGCCGTCGCCCCCTTCAAGGTCGGGCCGGACTTCATCGATCCGGGCCACCATGCCCTCTTCGCCGGCCGCCCTTCCCGCAACCTCGACGGCTGGATGTGCGGGGAGGCCTGGGTGAGGGAGAGTTTCGGCCGGGGGAGCGCCGGGGCCGGCATGGCCCTGATCGAGGGGGTGATGGGGCTCTTCGACGGAGCCTCCGGCGAGGACGAGACGGGGAGCACCGCCGAGATCGCCCGCTGGCTGGGGGGGGAGATCCTGCTGGTGGTCGACGCCCGCAGCCAGGCCCGAAGCGCCGCGGCCCTGGTCAAGGGGTTCGTGGAGTTCGATCCCCGGCTGCGCTTCGCCGGGATCCTCTTCAACCGGGTCGGCAGCGCGCGCCACGAGGCCCTGCTTCGCCAGGCCATCGCATCGGTTCCGGGACTTCCACCCGTCGTCGGCTGCCTGCGCCGCGATGAATCGGTCGAGCTTCCCGAACGCCACCTGGGTCTGGTGACGGCCGGGGAGTCATTCGCCCGCCCCGATCTGCAGGCGCGGCTCGCCGACTGGATCGAGGAGCAGGCCGATCTGGAGCTGCTTCTGGCGCGCCCCCCCTTGAAAGGGGGG
>JBFHXN010000085.1:0-8549 GCA_041598955.1 Desulfuromonadales bacterium
CGGGCTTTGAGCCTCGCCTGGTCTTCGAGGAAATCGGCCAGGCGGGTCAGGACCTGGTCGAGGGTGCCGCTGCTCTCGCCGACCTGGACCATGTTGACGTAAAGGGGGGGGAATATCCTGCCGTGGCGATCGAGGGCGGCGTGGAAGGCCTCCCCCTGCACCACCTCCTCCCGCACCCGGCCGAGGGCCCGGACGAGGCCCGGGTGCTCGAGCTGCCCTCCCGCCGACTCCAGCGCCTCGACGAGGGGGAGCCCCGCGCCGATCAGGGTGGCCAGCTGGCGGGTGGCGGCCGCGAGGTCCCCGGCGGGAACCTTGCGGGAGGCGCTCAGGGCCGCCGGGCGCCATCCCCGGGCCGGCAGCGCGCTCTCCTCGGCCACGGTCGTGGGGTAGATCCCGTCGCTCCGCAGCTTCTGCAGGGCCGCCCGTTTTCCCGTGGCCTCCAGGACCCCCGAGACCTTGCGCCCCTTCTTGTCGAGCCCCGAGTATTCGAAGAGGGGCATCCTACACCTCCTCCTGGGTGACGCGCAGCACCTCCTCGATGGTCGTCACCCCCCGCAGGGCGAGCTCCAGGCCGTAGTCCCGCAGGGTCTTCATCCCCTTTTTGACGGCGGCCCCCCGGATGGAGGCCGAGTCGCGGTTCTGAAGGAGCAGGTCGCGCACCTGCTCGTCCATCGGCAGCAGCTCGTAGATTCCCGTGCGCCCCCGGTAGCCGATATCCATGCATTTCTCGCACCCCCGCCCCCGGTAGAAGAGGGCCCCTTCGGGAAGGCTCTTCCCGAGACCCGTCTCGGCGAGCATCTCGGCGGTGGGATGCACTTCCTCCCGGCAGTGGGGGCAGATCTGGCGAACCAGGCGCTGGGCGAGGATGCCGACGATGGAGCTGGCGGCGAGAAAGGGCTCGATCCCCATCTCCACGAGGCGGGTGAGGGCCCCGGCGGCGTCGTTGGTGTGGAGGGTCGAGAAGACCATGTGGCCGGTCAGGGCCGACTGCACGGCGATCTCCGCCGTCTCGCCGTCGCGGATCTCGCCGACCATGATGATGTCGGGGTCCTGGCGCAGGATGGAGCGCAGCCCCGCGGCGAAGGTCAGGTTGATCTTGGGGTTGACCTGGATCTGCCCCACTCCTGCGAGCTGGTACTCGATGGGGTCCTCGACGGTGATGATGTTCTTCTCCCGGCTGTTGAGCCGGGTGAGGGCGGCGTAGAGGGTGGTGGTCTTGCCCGAGCCGGTGGGGCCCGTCACCAGGAAGATGCCGTGGCTCTTCTGGATCATCCCGTTGACCTGCCCCAGCAGGTCGGGTGGCATGCCGACCTCCTCCAGGGTGAGGACGCTGGCGGCCTTGTCGAGAAGGCGCATGACCACCCGCTCCCCGAAGGCCGTGGGGAGGGTGGAGATGCGCACGTCGACATCCTTGCCGGCGATGCGCACCCGGAAGCGGCCGTCCTGGGGGAGGCGCTTCTCGGCGATGTTGAGGTTGGCCATGATCTTGACCCGGGAGGTGATGCTGGCCTGGGCCTTCTGGGGGGGGCGAAGCACCTCGTAGAGGATGCCGTCGATGCGGTAGCGCACGATCAGCTCCCCCTCGAAGGGTTCGATATGGATGTCGCTCGCCCTCTCCTTGTAGGCCTGGGTGATGAGGCTGTTGACGAAGCGGATGATCGGGGCCTCGTCGGAGCCGTCGATGAGGTCGGCGGGCTCGAAGCCGCGGCCGAGGTCCGCCCCCTCCCCCCCCATCTCCTCGATGAACTCCTGGGCCTCGCCGGAGTGTCGTTCGTAGGCGAGGTTGATGGCCCGCAGGATCTCCTCCGGGGCCGCCAGGCAGATCTCCACCTCCTCGCCGGTGAGGGCGCAGAGGTCGTTGAGGGGGCGCGAATCGAGGGGGTCGGCCACCGCCGCGAGGAGCCGTCCCTCCTGCCGCCCCATGGGGAAGATGCGGTATTCCTTGGCGAAGGAGATGGGGACGAGCTCCAGAAGGTCGCCCGCCGTCGCCTCTGCGGGGATCGACTCCACGAAGGGGAGGCCCGACTGGGTCGCCAGGGCCCGGGCCAGGGAGGCCGGCGAGAGGGCCTTCATGCCGACGAGGGTTTCTCCGAGGCGGCGGCCGGTGGCCTTCTGGGTCTCCAGGGCTCCGTCGATTTTCATCCGGGGGATTCCGTGCTCCTCGGCCAGGATCTCCCCCAGGGGCTTCCAGCGTGTCATGGGGCCGTCGTCTCCGGGGTCGCGGAAGGTTCCGGCTCTTCCGACCCGGGGGCGGGTGCCTCCGGGGACGGCCCGGTCACGGCCGGGGAGGGGGTCACGGCTGCGGAAGGGGTTGGCCCAGGCGTTTCACCCAATGGAGAGGGCGGGAGTTCCTGAGCCGGGGGAGCCGGAGCGGGCGTGTCCAGGGGGGGCTCCGGAACGGGGGGAGCCGACATCACGGGGGGGGGCTGGACCGCAGGGGGCGCCACCAGTGCCTCATCCCCCAGGGAGGCCTCCAGGCCGACGTCGGTCAGGGCGCTCAGGGAGAGCTTCTCCTTCCCCCGGGGGAAGTCGGCCCCCTCGTTCTGGAAGCGCTCCATCGCGTCGCGGTTGCGGCGGGTCGCCAGGGCCAGGTCCTCGGAGTTGCGGATGATCCGGGGGGTGATGAAAATGAGCAGGTTGGTTTTCTTCTCGGTGGTGCTCTTGCGCTTGAAGAGCCACCCCAGCAGGGGGATGTCGCCGAGCAGGGGGGTCTTGGTCACCGTCTGCTGGACGTTGGTGGAGATCAGGCCCCCCAGGACCACCGTGCGGCCGTTCTCCGCCAGCACCGTGTTGCGCAGCATCCGCTTGGTGAGGGTGGGGCCCACCTCGTTGACGTCCCCGACGCTGGTCTGGGAGATGTCGGTGATTTCCTGGAAGACGTTGAGCCGCACCTGGTTCCCCTCGGTGACCTGGGGGGTGAAGCGCAGGGTCAGGGCCACGTCCTTGCGCTCCACGGCGACGCTCTGGGCCAGGCCCGAGCCGCCGGTGTCGGTGAGGCGGCTGGTGATGATCGGCACGTTGGAGCCGACGACGATCTCCGCCTCTTCGTTGTCCGAGGTCAGAAGACGGGGAGCGGCCAGGATGTTGACGTCCGTATCCTTCTTGGAGAGGTCGATGAGGGCCGAGAAGGCGGGGACGGTGACCTCCTTGCCGTCGAGGCCGGTGACTGTGATGGGCTTGAAGAGGCCCCCCAGCAGGATTCCCTCGATGCTCTTGTTGAGAAGGTTGGGAATCGTGCCGTCTTCGAGGGGCGCGAGGTCCCCCAGGCTGGCAGGGCCGAGGTTGAGGTTGCTGGTGCCCAGGGCGATGCTGTCGCCGCCGATCTCCACCACCCCCTGAAGGGAGGCGCCGAGGCGCTTGGTGGCGTCCATGGAGAGCTCCAGGATCAGGGCCTCGACGAAGACCTGCTTCCGCTTGATGTCGAGCTGGCCGATGATCCCCCTGAGAACCTGGTAGTCCTCCGGGGTGGCGCTGATGATCAGGGAGTTGGTCGGCTTGTCGGCGGTGATGCTCACCGCGTCGACCGACTGGGGGGCCCCGCCCGCCTGGGCCGCCTTGGTCCGGGCCTGCGCCTTGATGCCGGTGAGAATTTCATTGAGGGTCTTGGCCAGGGTCTCGGCGTCGGCGTTCTCCAGGTAGGCGACGTTGATGTGACCCCGCCCCTGGGTCGGCCTCTGGTCGAGGCGCTCCAGGAGCAGGCGCACGGTGGCCATGTCTTCGGAGCTGGCCATGACCACCAGGGCGTTGGCCCGGCCGTAGGGGATGATCTTGCTCGCCTCCTTCCCCCCGGGGACCTGGACTGCGGCCCTGCCGCGGCGGGGCTGGGCGGCGGTCTGGGCGAGGATCTGGTTGCAGATCTGGGCGACCTCGTCGGCCGAGGCGTAGTTGAGGCGGAAGACCTCCAGCATGTCGAGGCCGCTCGGTACGTCGAGTTCCCGGATGATTTTCAGCAGACGCTCGATGTTGGAGGCGCTGTCGGTGATGATCAGGGTGTTGGAGGGGGGGTAGGCGACGACGTTGCTGGTCTTGGGGATCAGCGGAGCGAGGACCGTCGAGGCCATCAGGGAGGCGTCGACGTTCTGCAGGGGGACGAGCCGGGTGATGAACTGCTCACCGGAGCGCACGCCGCCGTCGGAGACCGTCGGGAGGTTGCTCTCCTTGGCGTCGCGGGTGGGGACGATCTTGAGGACCCGCCCCGAGGGGACGACGGTGAACCCCTTGACGTTGAGGACGGTCAGGAAAAGCTGGTAGGCCTCGTCGAGGGAGACGCTGGTCGGGGAGATGATGGTGACCTTTCCCTTCACCGTGTCGTCGTAGAGAAAGTTCTTCCCCGTCATCTCGCTGATGGTCTGGATGAGATCGGAGAGCTCCACGTCCTTGAAGTCGAGGGAGATCTTGCCGGGTGCCGCCTCCCTTGAGGGGGAGGCCTGGGTCTGGGCGGCTCCGCCGACGGGGTGGGCCAGGCCGAGGCAGGCCAGCAGGGCCAGGATGCCGAGATGTTTTGCGGTTCTCACAGGAGCGACCTCCTAGTTGACTTCATAGGAAAAGCTGAGCGGGGTGCCGCCGCGGGTAAGGCTGACGGTGATCTGCCGCGCCTCCCGCAGTTGCTGGAATATCTGCAGGGCCTTCTCGGGGCTGTCGAGGGAGACGCCGTTGACCTGCATGACCACGTCTCCGACCTGGAGCCCCAGCCGGGAGAGGAGCGAGCGGGGCTGGATCATCCGGACCACGAATCCCTCGGCGCGCCCGTCGACGATGTTGGGCTCGAGCCGGGCCTGCCGAAGCAGGTCGTTCATGTTGGCCCGGGCCTTGTCGACCTCCAGGCGGGAGACCTCCCAGCGGTTTTCTCCCACGGAGCGGATCCCTCCCTCGCCGGCCGATGCCCCCCCGGGGGCCGGCCTCCCCCCCCGTTCCCCTTCGTAGAGGGGGAGGGTGGCGAGGGAGCCGTCGGGGTTGCGGATGGAGACCTGGTTGCGGGCCACCTCGTGGAGCGTCCCGCCGCCGGGAACAGGGTCGCCCAGGCGATAGACCTTGACCTCCCCTGCAGCACGGATCAGGGCCAGGGAACGCTCCCCGGCGGCGACGGTTCCGAAAAGGGCCAGGGGGACCTGGGGGTTTGCCGCCGCGGCGGCCGAGGCGGAGTCCCCCTCCTCGGCTCCCTGGAATTGCAGGTTGGGGGAGGTGGAATCGAAGATGTTGCGCTGCAGGATGATGCCGTAGTCGGCCAGGGTGGCCCGGCGGGCCGGGGCGGCCTGCTCCCGGGCCGACTCGGCCCGAGGGAGGGGTGAGGGGGCGATCCAGGCCCCCAGGCCGCCGGCCGCCAGGTGCCCGAGGGAGAGGCCGAGCAGGGCGATCAGCAGGAGCTGGATGGCGTCATGATAGCGCTGGAAGAAGGTGAGCATCGAAAGATCCGAACCCGATCGCAGGCTGCCGGGGCAGCGGAAAAACGGAAAGTGAAAGGATATGGCCAATGTAGTCAAAATGCAAGGCTCAAAAGGGAGCCGTTTTCATCCCCTTCCGCCGAAAATCAGGGGGGAATCGCCCCTCATCCCCTTGGTATTCTCTTCGCGCTGTGGAATAATGCCGTTCCGCATCCCCGACCCAGCCCCCATCCCCAAGGTGCCTTCATGACCGACACGCCGCAGCGCCTCTATCTCATCGACGGCTCGAGCTACATCTACCGGGCCTACTTCGCCATCCGCCACCTCTCCAACTCCAAAGGCTTCCCCACCAACGCCGTCTACGGTTTCGTCAACATGCTGCTGAAGGTGGTGCGGGAAGAGAGCCCCGACCACCTGGCGGTGGTTTTCGACGCCAAGGGGCCGACCTTTCGCAAGGAGATCTACCCCGAGTACAAGGCCAATCGCGCCGCCATGCCGGAGGACCTGGTCCCCCAGATTCCCCTGATCAAGGAGGCGGTGCGGGGGTTCAACATGCCGGTCCTCGAGAAGGAGGGGTTCGAGGCCGATGACATCATCGCCACCCTGGCCAAGCGGTTCGCCGCCCAGGGGATGGAGATCACCGTCGTCACCGGAGACAAGGACCTGATGCAGATCGTCTCGGAGCGCATCCGCCTTCTCGACACCATGAAGGAGAAGGTCTCGGGGCTCTCCGAGGTGGCCGAGCGCTTCGGCGGAGGGCCCGAGAAGGTGGTGGAGGTGCAGGCCCTGGCCGGAGACAGCTCGGACAACGTCCCCGGCGTTCCCGGCATCGGGGAGAAGACGGCGGTGGAGCTGATCCGGGAGTTCGGCACCGTGGAGCACCTCCTCTCCTCCCTCGACAGGATCAAGCAGCCCAAGAGGCGGGAGAACCTGGAGCGGTACGCCGAACAGGCCCTGCTGTCGAAGCGGCTGGTCACCCTGCGCGACGACGTCCCCCTCGATCTCGACTACGAGCAGTTCGCCCTCTCTTCCCCCGACCGGGAGGCCCTCACGGCCCTGTTCAAGGAGATGGAGTTCCCCAAGCTGCTCCAGGAGTTCTCCTGCGACGAGCGGACGACGGGGGAGGGGTACCGGGGGGTGCTCGACGAGGCCGAGCTCGGGAGGATGATTGAAGTGCTCCGGAAGGCCCCCCGCTTCGCCTTCGACACCGAGACCACCAGCCTCGACGCCACCCGCGCCGACCTGGTGGGGCTCTCCTTTGCCGTCACCCCGGGCGAGGCCTGGTACATCCCCCTGGATCACCGCTATCTCGGGGCCCCCGAGCAGCTCGACCGGCGGATGGTCCTGGAGCGGCTCCGTCCGATCCTGGAGAGTCCGGAGATTCCCAAGATCGCCCAGAACGCCAAGTACGACCTGCTCGTGATGAGGCGGGCCGGCATCGCGGTGGCGGGCCTCTCCGTCGACACCATGATCGCCTCCTACCTCGCCCAGCCGGCGGCCAAGAGCCACGGCATGGACAACCTCGCCGCCGAACTGCTCGGCTACAAGACCATCAGCTACAGCGAGGTGACGGGAAAGGGGAAGAAGCAGATCGGTTTTTCCGAGGTGGAGGTGGAAAAGGCGGTGGTCTACGCCGCCGAGGACGCCGACATCACCCTGCGCCTGGCGCAGAAGCTCGAGCCGATGGTGGCCGAGGCGGGGCAGGAGAAGCTCTTTCGTGAGGTGGAGATGCCCCTGGTGGAGATTCTCACCGACATGGAGTGGACGGGGGTCCGCATCGATCCCGTCTTCCTCGGGGCCCTCTCCAGGGAGATGGAGGTGAAACTCGCCCTCCTGGAAAAAGAGATCCACCAGTTGGCCGGGGGGCCCTTCAACATCGCCTCCCCCAAGCAGCTGGGGGAGATCCTCTTCGAGCGCCTGAAGCTCCCCCGGGGGAAGAAGACGAAAACCGGCTGGTCGACGGACGTGGAGGTGCTCACGGTCCTGGCCGAGGAGAATCCCGTGGCGGCGCGCATCCTCGACTACCGCTCCCTCGCCAAGCTCAAGAGCACCTACACCGACGCCCTGCCCCGGCTCGTCCATCCCGAGACCGGGCGGCTCCACACCTCCTTCAACCAGACCATCACCGCCACCGGGCGGCTCTCCTCGAGCGAGCCGAACCTGCAGAACATCCCCATCCGCACCGAGGAGGGGGGGCGCATCCGGGAGGCCTTCCTCCCCGCCGAGGGGAACCTGCTCCTCTCGGCCGACTACTCCCAGGTGGAGCTGCGCATCCTGGCCCATCTGGCCGACGATCCGGTGCTCAAGGAGAGCTTCGAGAAGGGGGAGGACATCCACCGGCGCACCGCCAGCGAGATCTTCGGGGTCTTCCCGGAGGTGGTCGACAGCGAGATGCGCCGGCGGGCCAAGACCATCAATTTCGGCGTCCTCTACGGCATGAGCGCCTTCGGCCTGGCCAAGAGCCTCGGCATCGGCCGCAAGGAGGCCCAGGAGTACATCGACAACTACTTCGCCCGCTACCCGAAGGTGAAGGGGTTCATGGAGGAGAAGGTCGCCGAGGCGCGGGCGAAGCTCTACGTCACCACCCTGCTCGGCCGGCGCTGCGCAGTTCCAGAGATCCACAGCAAAAACGGCGCCTTCCGCGGCTACGCCGAGCGAAACGCCATCAACTATCCCATCCAGGGCTCGGCGGCCGACATCATCAAGGTCGCCATGGTGCGGATCCACGAGCGCCTCGCCCGGGAAGGGCTCAAGGCGAAGATGGTGCTGCAGGTCCACGACGAACTCGTCTTCGACGTCCCCGAGGCCGAACTGGAGCAGCTCAGAGCCCTGGTCGTCGAGGAGATGGAGGGGGCCGTCGCGCTGGAGGTGCCGCTGGTGGTCGATGTGGGGGTGGGGAAGAACTGGCGCGAGGCGCACTAGGCGGCTGATGAAAAACGCCCGTCTGCTCTGTTCCCCTTGTCCTCGTGGAGGAAGCACTGCTTCCGGTGTCTCGCTCCTCGGCCTTCGGGCGCCTTGCATCCGGGCATTTTTGATCAGCCCGGGGCAGGCTCTTCAGCCCTGTAGGGTGGGATAAGCGAAGCGTTCCCACCGGAATCGGTGGAAACGGCCCTGCGGTCCTTATTCCACCCTACGGTTTTTTCTGTCTGACCGGGCCTTGGGGTCTGA
>JBFHXN010000086.1:0-8547 GCA_041598955.1 Desulfuromonadales bacterium
CGAGAAGTCCCCCCTTCACCCCGGCTCCCGGGCCGAGGTCTATGAGGTGCTCTGCGCGGCGGATTGTCTCCTCGTCATGTTCGACCACCACCACCGTGTTTCCCTTTTTCCCCAGGGACTCCAGGGTGTCGAGGAGCATCCGGTTGTCCCGGGGGTGCAGGCCGATGGTCGGCTCGTCCAGGATATAGCAGACTCCCCGGAGGTTGGAGCCGAGCTGGGCAGCCAGGCGGATGCGCTGGGCCTCCCCGCCCGAGAGGGTCGGCGCCGAGCGGTCGAGGGAGAGGTAGGAGAGCCCCACCTCCCGCAAAAAGGCAAAACGGGAACGGAGTTCGGCGAGGATGTCCCGGGCGATATCGACCTCCCTGCCGCCGAGTTTTAGGGCGTTGAAGAACCCCTCGGCCGTCTCGATGGAGAGGGCGGTCAGCTCGGCGATCGAGCGCTCCCTGAAGCGCACGGCCAGGGCCTCGGGGCGGAGCCTCTGCCCGGCGCAGGAAGGGCAGGTCCGCTCCTCTCCCTCCCACCAGTCGTTCCACCAGATCTCCTCACCGCTCTGCTCGGAGTCGAAGCCGGGGAGGAGAAGCCCCGTTCCGAAGCAGCGCGGGCACCAGCCGTGGCGGGAGTTGAAGGAGAAGAGGCGCGGATCGGGTTCCTCGAAACTGCGCCCGCACCCGGTGCAGGCCCGGAGAGTGGAGAAGACCTTTCCGGGACTCCCCTCCGCGATGGGGTTCCTTCCCTTTCCGCCCCTCTTCCCCGCCGGACTTGGTGCGGCTTCGGCCACCTGGACCACCCCTTTGCCGAACTCGAGAGCCCTCAGAAGTAGACTTCGCAGCTCCCCTTCCGTGGCGGCGTCGACCTTGACGTCTCCCACGGGGAGCTCGATGTCGTGTTCCCTGAAGCGGTCGAGGCGGGGCCAGGGGTCGGTGGGGGTGTCGATCCCGTCCACCCTGAGGTGGGAGAACCCCTTGCCGGCCACCCACTTGGCGAGATCGGTGTAGTAGCCCTTGCGGGCCGCCACCAGGGGGGCGAGGAGGATCACCCTCCTCCCTCGGAAGTCCCGAAGGATGCGGGCCAGAATCGCCTCGGGGGTCTGCGGCTCGATGGGGAGGTCGCAGTCGGGGCAGTGCTGGGTGCCGAGCTTGACGAAGAGCAGCCTCAGGAAGTGGTAGACCTCGGTCAGGGTGGCGACGGTGCTCTTGCGGCCGCCGCGGCTGGTGCGCTGCTCGATGGCCACGGTGGGGGGGATGCCGAGGACGGAGTCGATGTCGGGGCGCGCGGCCGGTTGCACGAACTGCCGGGCGTAGGCGTTGAGGGATTCGAGATAGCGGCGCTGCCCCTCGTTGAAGAGGATGTCGAAGGCGACGGTGCTCTTGCCCGACCCGGAGATCCCGGTGACGACGGTGAAGCGGTCCCGGGGGATGCAGAGGTCGATGTTCCGCAGGTTGTGCTCCCGGGCGCCGCGGATACAGATGGCGTCTCCCCCGGCGAGGTCCCTCCCGGGCCCCTCCTGGACCCGGCCCTCCTTTTTTCCCTGCGGCAGGAGGCCAGGAGCCTTCTTCCCGAGGGATTTCCGGTATTCCCGCAGGGCGGCCCCCGTGTGGCTCTCCCGGCAGCGGGCCACGGCGTCGGGCGCCCCTGCGCAGACCAACTCCCCTCCGGCTTCTCCTCCCTCGGGGCCGAGGTCGATGATCCAGTCCGCGGCGCCGATGACGTCGAGGTTGTGCTCGATCACCACCAGGGAGTGCCCCTCGGCGAGCAGTCTGCGAAAAGCCCCCAGGAGCCGGGTGATGTCGTCGAAATGGAGGCCGGTGGTCGGCTCGTCGAAGAGAAAGAGCTTCCCCTTCGGCCCCGACCGTCCTGGGCGGGCCGAGGCGAGGTGGCCGGCGAGCTTGAGTCGCTGGGCTTCCCCCCCGGAGAGGGTCGGCACGGGCTGGCCGAGCCGCAGGTAGTCGAGGCCCACCTCCTGGAGCGGTTGCAGGGCCCGGCCCACCTCGGGGAGGGAGGCGAAGAAGGCGATGGCTTCCGAGACGGTCATCTCCAGCACGTCGGCTATCGACCGGGCCGGACCGCCGTCCTCGGGATGGAGCCTGACCTCGAGCACCTCGGGGCGGTACCGGCGACCGTCGCAGTCGGGGCACCGCAGGTAGACGTCGGAGAGGAACTGCATCTCCACGTGCTCGAAGCCGTTGCCGCCGCAGGCAGGGCAGCGCCCCGTGCCGGCGTTGAAGCTGAAGGTCCCGGCCGTGTAGCCCCTCTCCCGGGCCAGGGGTTCGGCGGCGAAGGCTTTGCGGATGGCGTCGAGGGCCTTGACGTAGCTGGCGGGGTTGGAGCGGGTGGTGCGGCCGATGGGGGTCTGGTCGATCAGGACCACCTCCTCGATCAACGCCTCCCCCTCCACCGCCCGGTGAAGACCCGCAGGCTCCACGGGCTTTCCCTTGAGTTTGCACAGGGCGTTGTAGAGCACCTCCTGGACCAGGGTCGACTTGCCCGAACCCGACACCCCGGTGACCACCACCAGGCGCTGCAGGGGGATGCGCACATCGATCCCCTTGAGGTTGTGGGCGGCGGCGCCGTGAACCTCCAGATGGGGGTGGCCCTTTGGGACGGGGTTGGGAGGGGCCGCGCCGCCAACGCTCTTTGTTCCGCCGAGGTATTGGCCTGTGAGGGACTTGCGGTTCCGGGCCAGGGCATCGGGAGGGCCGAAGAAGACCACCTCTCCTCCTCGCTCCCCGGGGCCGGGGCCCAGGTCGAGGAGGCGGTCGGCGGCCAGCATCACCTGGGGGTCGTGCTCGACCACCAGCAGGGAATTGCCGGCATCCCGCAGGCGCCTCAGAACCCCGATGACCCGTCCCATGTCCCGGGGATGGAGGCCGATGGAGGGCTCGTCGAGCACGAAGAGGGTGTTGACCAGGGAGGTGCCGAGGGCCGTGGTCAGGTTGATCCGCTGGACCTCCCCTCCGGAGAGGGTGCGGGACTGCCGGTCGAGGGAGAGGTAGCCGAGCCCCACGTCGACGAGGTACTGGAGCCGGGTGCGGATCTCCCTCAGCAGCACCTCGGCCGCTTCGTCGAGGGGGGAGGGGAGCCGCAGCTCGGAGAAAAATGTTTGGCAGCCCTCGATGGGGAGGAGCATCAGGTCGTGCAGGGTCAGCCCCGGCAACCGGGCGATCTCTCCCGGCTCGAGGGTGGCCCCTGCGGGGACGAAACGCTTTTCGGGGGTGAGGACCCTCTCGGCCTCCTCCCTGCTCCCCAGGCGCCAGAGAAGGGCGTCGTGCTTGAGACGCGCCCCTCCGCAGGAGGGGCAGGGGTTGTAGGCCCGGTACTTGGAGAGCAGCACCCGGATGTGCATCTTGTAGCTCTTGCTCTCCAGGTAGTCGAAGAAGCGGCGGACGCCATACCAGTGCCCATCCTCCCAGGGCCCTTCCCCCTCCAGCACCCACCCCCGCTCGGTGCCGGAGAGCTCCCGCCAGGGGATGTCGGTCGGGATCCCTCTTTGCTTGGCGAAGCGCAGAAGGTCGTCCTGGCATTCCCGGTTGGTCTCCGTCTGCCAGGGTTTGACCGCCCCCCCGGCCAGGCTCAAGGTCTCGTCGGGGACGACCAGGCCGTAGTCGATCCCCATGGTGCGCCCGAAGCCCCGGCAGGTCTCGCAGGCTCCCACGGGGGAGTTGAAGGAGAAGAGGTGGGGGGCCGGCTCCTGGTAGTGCAGGTCGCAGTCGGCGCAGTGGAGGTCGGCGGAGAAGCGCCAGGAGGCGAAGGGCTCTCCCGACTCGCCCAGGGGATGAACGGCGAGGCGGCCATGGCCGGCCTTGAGGGCCGTCTCCAGGCTCTCGACGATCCGGTCCTGTTTGGCAGGATCGAGGCGGATCCGGTCCTGGAGTACCTCCAGCCCCTCCTGCCCTTCGGCCTGGATGCGGGTATATCCCTGGGCGGCGAGAAGCTTTTTTACCTCCTCGGCGGTAAAGTTGTGCGGAATGGGGACGGGGAAAGTGATCAGCAGCCGAGGGATAGCCCCCTCTGCCCGCTTCAGGAGTTCCGCGAAGATGGCATCGGGGGTGTCGCGGCGCACCTCCAGTCCGCAACCCCTGCAGTAGAGCCGGGCCACCCGGGCGAAGAGGAGCTTGAGGTGATCGTTGAGCTCCGTCATGGTGCCAACCGTCGAGCGGGAGGTCCGCACGGGGTTCGTCTGGTCGATGGCGATGGCGGGCGGGATGCCGTCGATCCGGTCGACCCGGGGTTTGTCCATGCGGTCGAGGAACTGCCGGGCGTAGGGGGAGAAGGTCTCCACGTAGCGCCTTTGCCCCTCGGCGTAGATGGTGTCGAAGGCCAGGGAGGACTTCCCGGAGCCGCTGGGGCCGGTGACGACGATCAGTTCCCCGAGGGGAAGGCGAAGGTCGAACCCCTTGAGGTTGTTCTGCCGGGCGCCGCGGATGTCGATGAACTTGTCGGACATGGGTCTCTCTGTGGGTGGAGGTGGATGTTGCGCCTACATTGTAGCACCGGCGCAGGCTGGACTGGAGGGTGTTAGGGAAAGTACAGCTTTACAGGCGGTTACCGGAGCGGGGAAAGGCCTCTGCGTTCCCAGGAGCAAAACCGGCGGGTCGCGTCCCGCCGGACGCCTTCCTTTTTGTCCAGGCGGCAACAAAAAGTAAGCAAAAAGTGCCTTCTCCCCTGCGGGGGGCATTGCTGTCGCGGTTCAAAATCGGCACATGAACCGTCCCGTCCCGGTTCACGCCGACCCTGCCCCTCTGATCCAAAAGAAGGGTTGTTGGTTTGAACACCAGGCCAACCCCGGGGCATTGGGACAGGAACCCTGCGGGAGCCAGTCCCGGGTTTGCAGACCCACCCACGGCCGGTTCCTGTGAGACCCTGGCAGCATGCCCTCACCCCACCTCGGGTGGTGCCGTGGGACCTACGGAGACAGAGTGTTCGCCCTTTGCGGCGGGGCTTCTCCTGGCCACCGATCCCTTGCGGCAGTAATGCCGGCGCAGCGCCAAAAACGGCCTCCTTTTGGTTACTTTTCCTGGCCGAACAGGAAAAGTAACCCGGCTGCCGGCCGGGACCGGCGAAGTAATATTTTCACCGTTACCCCGACCCACGCCCATCAAGGGAGAGGGAGGCGCGGCCCTTCACCCTGTGCGCATGAAAAAGCCCCCCGGGAAGCGGGGGGCTCAGGTGGTTCTTCGAGGATGTAGAGGGGCTAGAAGTCGACGGAGATCTGGGCCGACACCCTCGCCTCCTTCGGCATGTTCTCGTCGTCGAACTTCGCTTCTTCGTCGTGGTAGGCGGCGGCGACATCGATGCGGGCCGCCCAGAGGTTGACGCCGAGGCCGGCGGTGTAGACCCACTTGATGTCGTCTTCGGCCAGGTTGCGGTAGGTTCCGGCCCGCAGGGCGAGGACCCGGAAGGCGTCCCACTCCAGGCCGAAGGAGAGATTCTGCGTGTCGTACCCGGGCAGGGTGGTTTCATTTTTGGTCAGGTCGATGTCCGCCTCGATGACGAAGGTTTCGTGGGGGATGAGAGCGAACCCCGCGGTCACCTGGGGCTCGAGGGTGACGTCGTCGAACTTGCGGGTGCGGATGACGGGGCCGACGGTACTGGTCACCGTGGGGCCGTCGAACTTGGGGGAGTTGAGATTGCGCCCCACCAGGCCGACGTTGAAATTCTTGAAGCGCCCCATCAGGCCGAGGTCGATGCCGAAGTTGTCGCTCTCCTCGTAATTCTCGTCGAGCTCCTTGAGGATGTCGGTGGAATCGTTGTCATAGACCAGCAGCTGGGTGCCGTAGACCCGTCCCCGCATGAACTTGAGGTTGGCGCCGATGGCCCAGTGGTCGGTGAGGGGGATGCCGTAGGTGAGGGGGATCTCCAGATGGCCGAAACCCTGGGCGATGACGGTTGTCTCGTTCTGGGCCAGGGAGGTGATGCCGGTCTGGTTCGAGATGTCGGTGAGCAGCTCGGCCATGCCTTGGGCCAGTTGAGGGTCGAGTTGGCTATCCCGAGCCAGGAAGTCCAGTTTCTGGATGTCGGTCGCAGAGAGGCCAGCACCGGTTAACAAAGCTTGTTGGGAAGGAGAGAAAAAGAGGACTTGGCCATCCAGTCCGGTGGGAGTGATGGCAGCTATTTGCGCGGAAAGGGGAACTCCAGCCAAACCCAGGTTCGCCGTGTCCAGGTTCTCCACCAGCCCCGTTCCCTGGATAAAGGCCCGGCCGCCGATGCCGAAGTGGCCGATGCGCAGGCCGAAGCCTCCGTTGGCGTCCGCGGTGAGGGCGTTTCCAGGATCGTCGATCCCCGCCAGGTTGCCGACCAGCTTCACCAGGTTGCGAAGCTCGGCCTCCGTGCCCACCCCGGCGCTCAGGGCCTGGTAGTCGATGTTGATCAGGTCGTCGAGGTATTCTCCGAACTGGTTGTGGAGCCGGTAGCCGGCCTGGGCATCGACGGCGAAACCCCAGTCCTTGCGACCGAGATTGTTGTTGTCACAGGAGATTTTCTCTCCCTCGGCGTTGCGGCAGCCGAAGAAGCCGAAGGCGGCGGGGTTGTAGTACTGGGCGGTGACGTCATTGACGGAGGCGACGTTGGCGCCGGCCATTCCGAGGGCCCGGGGGCCGACGAAAAAGGTGTCGAGGGCCAGGGCGGGACCGGCCGCAAAAAGGAGGAGAAGGCAGAAGAGAGCCGGAAGGGGGCGGCGGAGGCCTGGGGAAAACAGGGGTCGTTGCATGGGTTCACTCCTTGGAGGGGATCGGCGGAAGGGTCAAGGTCTCGTCCGCCCGGGAGTGAAAAGCAGGTTTCGTGCCACCTTCGGCAGGGGGTGGCGGAGGGAGGAATGGGCATCTCTCCGGTCTGCCGCGGGTTTGGAACGGTCAGCCCTGTGGGGAAGGGGTGGCAAAAAACGTCAGATGCCGGGTTCATATGGCCGCGTCGGGTCAGGTGGCCCGGACCTCAACACCGTCCCGCGGCCGTCCGGGCCACGGTCACCAGGGCCTCCACCACCCGGGGATGTTCTCCGACAGGGGGGAGGATCTCGATCCGCAGCCGGGGATAGTGCCGGGCCGCCTTGGCCGCCTGAGCGGGGATATCCCGGTCGACGTGCCCTCCGCCGGCCATGAAGAGGGGAAGGATACGAAGGCATCCGATCCCTTCCCCCTCCGCTTCGGCGGCCAGCTCCAGAAAGGTGGGCTGGGCAAACTCCATAAAGCCCAGTCGCACGCAATCCGCACCCAGTTCCTCCTGCAGGTCCTGGAGCAGTTTCTCGAAGGGGGCCCTCCAGCGGGGGTCGGGGCTGCCGTGGGCGAGAAGGAGAAGGCGGGTCCGTTCCATGGGGAGACTCCCTGAAGGTAGAGGTTGGCCGAGGTTTCAGGCCCCTGCCGTCGCGCGGGACGTGGCGGGGTACCCGGGAAGGGTTACAGTGATGGTAAGGGCGAAGAGTCATTCCCCGCCACGGAGGAGGTTGCCATGACCGCGCCTGTGTACGAGCTCTCCCGGCTGCAGGGCCGAACCGGCGTCTTCGCCGACCGGGAAGAGGCCGGGCGGGTTCTCTCCGAGCTGCTTCTCCAGTTCACAGGGCCCTCCTCCCTGCTGCTGGCCATTCCAGCCGGGGGGGTCCCCGTGGCGGCCGCGGCGGCGGACATTCTCGGCCTTCCCCTCGATCTGGCGGTGGTGAGCAAGATCACCCTCCCCTGGGACAGGGAGGCAGGCTACGGAGCGGTGGCCTTCGACGGCTCCTGCCGGATCAACGAGCCTCTTCTGGATCGGCTCGGGCTCTCGGAAAGGGAGGTGAGGGCCGGCGTCCTCTCGACCCGGCGCAAGGTTCGAAGGCGCCTGCGCCGCTTCCATGGTCGGCGCCCATTCCCGGCATTGGGAGAAAAAACGGTGATCCTGGTCGACGACGGCCTCGCCTCGGGTTTCACCATGCAGGTGGCGGTGGAGGCGGTGCGTCGGGCCGGAGCGGAACGGACCGTGGTGTCCGTCCCCACGGGGCACGGGGCCGCCGTGAGGGCCCTGGCGGGGCTTGCCGACGCGGTCTGCTGCGCCAACATCCGGGAGGGCCTCCCCTTCGCCGTCGCCGCCGCCTACCGCCGGTGGAGGGACGTCACCGAGGAAGAGGTGGACCGGCTCCTGGCCCTGCACCGGGAAGGTCCAGGCGCGGGACCTGGTCCTCAGGGCTCGTAGCGGGCCAGAAGGTCGCTGCGCAGGTCGTGGAGCCCGAGGCTCATGGCGACCTTGTAACGGTGGGGGTTGACCAGCCGCAGGGAACCCTCCGGCAGGCGCTCCAGTTGATCGGCAGAGCGGTCGGCCAGGGCATCAAGGCTCTCCGCCTCGAAGGTGGGACGCCCCTCGATCATGACCACCCTGCGGATGTCCCTGAGGACCGCCCCTTGGGGGATGGTCTTCTGGCGGGAGGGGTTGGTCGGGTCGTAAACCACCTCCCCCGGGGCGACCTCTTCCCCTTCCCGGCAGAGGATGTCCATGAGGAAGCGCCCGTCGTCATTCTCCGCCCGCAGGAGCCTCTTGCGATCGGGGAGGGTGGCCTTGGCGATGTCGGAGGTCACCTTCAACCTC
>JBFHXN010000087.1:0-8538 GCA_041598955.1 Desulfuromonadales bacterium
GGCCCACGAGGGGCACGACCATGGAGGGGACGGCAAGGAGGGGGAAAGTTGCCCCGAGCACCGCATCGCCGAGGTCGAAGACGCCCTCTGCCACGGCGACCATATCGCCGAACTCGCCGTCGGAGAGGGGATGCTCGTTCGCCTTGCCTCCCCGGAGGCGGCCGACAAGGCGGGGATCGCCATTTCGATTCCCCGCCGCATCGACCTGGCGGCGGGAACGTCCCTGCCAGGGCGGGTCGAATTCAACCGCAACCGCCTCTCCCGCATCGCCCCTCTTTCCTCCGGTCTGGTCCGGGAGGTCCTGGTGCGACCGGGCCAGGCCGTCCGGCGGGGGGAGGTGCTGGCGAAAATCTCCATGCCGGAGGTCGCCTCCCTCAAGGCGCAGCTCCTGGGGGCGAAGGCACGGCATGAGCAGGCCGAGGCCGCCTATCTGAGGGAGAAGGACCTGCTGGAGCGGGGGATCAGCTCCCGCCTCGAATTCCAGCAGGCCGAAGCGGAGGCCCGGTCCATCGGAAGTTCTCTCTCCCAATACCGCCAGCAGCTCGGCGACTTCGGGCTCTCCCCTCAGGATATCGAGGCACTGCTGCGGGGGGAGAACAGCGGCGCCCTGGTGGCCCTGCGTGCCCCTTTCGCGGGCACCGTCACCTCCGTCGCGACGGCCGCGGGGGAGACGGCGACCCCGGGCTCTCCCCTCTTCACCCTGGCCGATCTGGAGACCCTCTGGATCGAGCTGGCCATCCCTGAATCGGGCATCGGGCTCGTGAAGACCGGCATGGCCATCGAGGCACGCTTCGACGGCCTGCCCGGAGAGGTCTTCAAGGGGCAAGTCTTCCAACTGGGCGCCGAGGTCGACGAGCGTGCCCGCACCCTCAATGCGCTGGCCGAGGTCAAAAATCCGGACCAGCTCCTCAGGGCCGGGATGTTCGGAGAGGTGCGACTGCTCGCCGGGGGAGAGAAGCTGGTTCTGACCGTCCCCGCGGATGCCGTGCAGACCATCGACGGACTCACCTTCCTCTTTCTCCGCAAAGAGCCCGATCTCTTCGAGCTGCGCCGGGTCAGAGCCGGAGCCAAGGTGGACGGAACCCTTCCGATCCTCGCCGGCCTGAGGGGTGGCGAGCAGGTGGTGACGAGCCAGGGCTTCGCCCTGAAGTCCGAAGTCCTCAAGGCGCGCCTCGGCGCTTCCTGCGCCGATCACTAGGGAGATATGCCGATGCTGGAACGACTGATCGCGGTGGCTCTTCGCAACCGCCTCCTGGTGGTCCTGCTGTTCCTGGTCGCCTTCGGGGTCGGGCTCTGGAGCCTTCTTCGCCTTCCCGTGGACGCCTTCCCCGACACCACGCCGGTGCAGGTCCAGATCAACACCACGGCTCCCGCGCTGGGGCCCGAAGAAATCGAAAAGCAGCTCTCCCTCCCGGTGGAACTGGCCGTCTCGGGCCTCCCCGGGCTGGTGCACGTGCGCTCCATCTCCAAGTTCGGCCTCTCCCAGGTGGTAGCCATCTTCGAGGACGAAATGGCCATCCTCGACTCCCGCCAGCTCATCATGGAGCGACTGGCCGCCGTCCAGCTCCCCGAGGGGATCGAAAGGCCTGAACTGGGGCCCATTTCCACGGGCCTCGGTGAAGTCTTCCATTACCTGCTGCGCTCGGAAAACCCCAAGCGGACCCTCGACGAGCTGCGCACCCTGCACGACTGGGTGGTCAAGCCCGAGCTGCGGAAAGTTCCCGGGGTGGCCGAAGTCAACTCCTGGGGGGGGCTCGAGAAGCAGTACCACGTCATCCTCTCCCCCGGGGCCCTGATCAAGTACGGGCTGACCTACCAGGATGTCGCCCAGGCCCTGCGGGAGAACAACGCCAACGTCGGCGGGGGGCAGGTGGTGACGGGGGGGCAGACCCTCCTGGTCCACGGCCTGGGTCGGGTCGGCTCCCTGGAAGAGATCGAGGAGATCGTCGTCACCGCCCACCGGGGCTCCCCGGTGCGGGTCCGGGACCTGGCCGAAGTCGCCATCGGCCATGAACTGCGCCGGGGCGCGGTCTCCGCCGGCGGCCGGGGGGAGGTGGTCCTCGGCCTCGGCTTCATGCTCATGGGGGAGAACAGCCGGGATGTGACCACCGACCTCAAGGCGGCCCTGGAGCGCGTCAAAAAGGCCCTCCCCGAGGATGTCGTGCTGGAGACGGTCTACGACCGCACCGAACTGGTCGATCAGGTCATCGAGACGGTCCGGCACAACCTGGCCGCCGGGGCGCTCCTGGTCGTGGCCATTCTCTTCCTGCTCCTGGGCAACCTGCGGGCCGGCCTGCTGGTGGCGGCGACCATCCCCATGGCCATGCTCTTCGCCGCCCTGGGGATGCAGGAGATGGGGATCGCCGCCAGCCTCCTTTCCCTGGGGGCCGTTGACTTCGGCATCCTGGTCGACGGCTCGGTGGTCATGACCGAGGCCAACCTCAGGCGCCTCACCGAGCGGCAGTTGCAGCTCAGTCGCCCCTTGAGCCTTGCCGAGCGCTTCGATACCATCCTCGCCTCCAGCCAGGAGGTGGTGCGCCCCATCGTCTTCGGCCTGGGGATCATCGTCCTGGTCTTCCTGCCGGTGCTCACCCTCGAGGGGATCGAGGGGAAGATGTTCAAGCCGATGGCCTGGACTTTCATCTTCGCCCTGCTGGGGGCCCTGGTGGTGGCCGTCTTCCTCTCCCCGGTCCTCTCCTTCGCCTTTCTCCCCAAAGACCTGGGGATGCGGGAGCGCCGCGTGGAGAGCTTCCTGAAGGGGATCTACGAGGCCGCCCTGCAGCGGGTCCTGCAATGGCGCCGTCCCTTTCTCGCAGCGGTTGTCCTGGTCCTTCTGGCCTCGACCTACCTCGGGCTGCGCCTCGGGGGGGAGTTTTTGCCGCGACTCTCCGAAGGTTCGCTGGTGGCCAGCGTGGTGCGCCTGGCCGGGGTGTCGATCGACGAATCGGTGGCCTACAACACCCAGATCGAAAGGCTTCTGATGGCGGAATTTCCGGACGAGATCCGGCATGTCTGGAGCCGCCTGGGAAGCGCCGAGGTCGCAACCGACCCCATGGGGACCGAGCTGACCGACATTTTCATGACCCTTCATCCCCGGAGCCGATGGACGAAGGCCTCCAGCCAGGCCGAGCTGACCGAGAGGGTCGAAAAAGCGCTGCACGGCCTTCCCGGCATCCGGACCGTCCTCACCCAGCCCATCGAGCTGCGGGTCAACGAGATGCTCTCGGGGATCCGGGGGGACGTCGGGATCAAGATCTACGGGGAGGACTTCGGAAACCTGGTCGTCCTGGGGGAGGAGGTCGAGCATCTGCTCCTTGATATCCCGGGAGCCTCCGATGTGGCGGTGGAGCAGATCACGGGCCAGCCGACGCTCCAGATCGCCGTCGACCGCAAGGCCCTGGCCCGCAACGGAGTCCCCGCGCGGGATCTGCTCGACATGGTCGCCGCCGTCGGCACGCCCAAGGTCGGCGAGGTCTTCGAGGGAGAGCGCTCCTTTCCCCTGGTGCTGCGGCTGCCCGATGCCCTGCGTCAGGACCCCGAGGCCCTTGCCGACCTGTTGATCCCCACCCGGACAGGAGCCATTCTCCCCCTCAGGAGTCTCGCCCGGATCGAGGAGGTCGACCGCCCCTCCACCATCAACCGCGAATGGGGACGGCGCCTGATCAAGGTCCAGGTCAATGTCCGCGACCGGGACATCGCCTCCTTCGTCGCCGAGGCGAAGGAGAAGCTCGCCGCGGAGGTCAGCCTCCCGGAGGGATACCTCATCGAGTGGGGGGGGCAGTTCGAGAATCTGGAGCGCTCCCAGAAACGACTGATGGTGGTGGTGCCCCTGACCCTGCTGCTGATCTTCTTTCTGCTCTACTTCAGCCTCAAGCGGATACGGGACGTGCTCATCATCTACACGGGGATCCCCCTGGCCGCCGTCGGGGGGATCGTCGCCCTCACCCTGCGGGGCATCCCCTTCAGCGTCAGCGCGGCCATCGGCTTCATCGCCCTCTCGGGCATCGCCGTACTCAACGGCCAGGTCCTCGTCTCCGCCATCCGGGGGCTTCTCGACGAAGGGTTTCCCCTCCGCGAAGCGGTTCTGGGGGCGGCCCGCCAGAGGCTCATTCCGGTTCTGGCCACCGCCATTACCGATGCCGTCGGTTTTCTGCCGATGGCCGTCTCCGTCGGCGTGGGCGCCGAGGTACAGCGCCCCCTGGCCACCGTGGTGGTGGGCGGGGTGCTCACCTCGACCCTCCTGACCCTCTTCGTCCTTCCCTGCCTCTACCTTCTCGCGGGGCAAAGGGGCGGGGTGACCGACGAACAACCTCTCACCCGATCATGAAAGGAGCTCGCCGATGAAGTCTGGACTGATCCTGGCCGCAGTACTTCTGACCCTTCTCACGGCCTGCGCGGGGCTCTCCCCGAAGCAGATCGAAGCAACGGACCTGGCGATCGAAAGGATAGCCACCGCCTCGGCCATGGTCTCGCAGGCCACCGCCTATCGGGAGGGGGAAAACCTGATTGTCGTCGGAAAACTGCGAAGGACTCACGAGACAGGACTGGCGGGGCATGTCGACGTGACGCTCTGGGGGCCCGAAGGATTTCTGGCCGGAACGACGGTCCGGATCCCGGGACTGGACAACAAACGGGGGGGGATGATGGATCTGCCTTTCACCGCCCGCCTCGACGCTGTCCCGTCCACCGGGACCCGGCTGTCGCTGCGGTATCACCCCCCGGGAGCGGCTGCGGGGGAGGGGAGCCGAAGCGGCAGCCTTCCGGGCAACTGCCCCGAGGGGGCCGGCTAGCCGGTCCGCAGGGGAGGGGTCCCGAAGAAGAAGCCGGACAGGGAATGGAGCCCAAACGTAAACAGCCCCACCGCAGATCGCGGTGGGGCTGTTTTTTTTGGCGTCCCCAGGGGGATTCGAACCCCCGTCGCCGGCGTGAAAGGCCGGTGTCCTAGGCCGGGCTAGACGATAGGGACAATTTGAATGGTGAGCCGCGTTGGGATCGAACCAACGACCATCTGATTAAAAGTCAGATGCTCTACCATCTGAGCTAGCGGCTCCCGTAACGGAGAGCAATTTATACAGAATTCTCCGGAACGAGTCAACCCCCTTTTTAATTTTTTTTTCCGGGCCTTTAGCCCTCCCGGAAGCCCGTATTAAGGGTCAAGGAGGGCGCATGGCAAAGGCTCAGGCGAAGCAGTTCCTGAGCTGGATGGTCTGGTCCCGGCGGGGGCCCACGGAGACCAGCACCACGGGGCATCCGGCCCATCCCTCGATCCGCTTGAGATAGTCGCGGGCCTTGGGCGGAAGGGCCTCGAGGCTCTTGGCTTCGCACAGGTCGGTTTGCCACCCCTCGGCCTCCTCGTAGACCGGGGTGCACTCGCTCAGCACCTCGGGGTCCCGGGGGAACTCCTCGAGGAGCTCGCCCCGGTAGCGGTAGGCGGTGCAGACCTTGATCACTTCCAGGTCGTTGAGTACGTCCATCTTGGTGATGGCGAGCCCCGTCATGCCGTTGAGGCGCACGGCCTCTCGCAGCGCCACGGCGTCGAGCCAGCCGGTGCGGCGGGGCCTCCCGGTGGTGGAGCCGAACTCCTGGCCCGCCTGGCGAAGCCTCTCCCCCATCTCGTCGTTGAGCTCCGTGGGGAAGGGCCCCTCGCCGACGCGGGTCACGTAGGCCTTGGAGATCCCGACCACTTCGTTGATGAAGCGGGGCCCGACGCCGGAGCCGGTGCAGGCCCCCCCGGCGATGGTGGAAGAGGAGGTGACGTAGGGATAGGTGCCGTGGTCGACGTCGAGCAGGCTCCCCTGGGCTCCCTCGAAGAGCACGTTGTGTCCGGCGGCGATGGCCTCGTTGAGGATCTTGGAGGCGTGCCCCAGGTATTTCACCAGCACCCGGGCATATTCGCCATACTCCTTGAGGATCGCCTCCTCGGTGAGGGGGGCTTCGCCGAGGAACTTCTCCAGCATGAAGTTCTTCTCCGGCAGCAGCTCCCGAACCTTGCGGGCGAAGACCTCGGGCTGGACGAGGTCGATGAGCCGGATCCCGCGGCGGCCGATCTTGTCCTCGTAGGTGGGGCCGATCCCCCGACCGGTGGTGCCGATCTTCCGGGCCCCGGATTTGCTCTCCCGGGCGATGTCGATGGCCTTGTGGTAGGGCATGATGATGTGGACGTTGCCGTCCACGACCAGCTGCTTGTCGTTCTTGAGATAACCCTTTTTCTTGAGCCCCTCGATCTCCTGGAGAAAGACCTTGGGATCGAGGACCACGCCGTTGCCGATGACGCAGCGCTTCCCCTCGTGCAGGATTCCCGAGGGGATCAGGTGGAGGATGGTCTTCTCCTTCCCCACCACCAGGGTGTGCCCGGCGTTGTTTCCACCCTGGTAACGCACCACCTCCTGGGCGTACTCGGTGTAGATGTCGACCACTTTCCCTTTGCCTTCGTCGCCCCACTGGGCGCCGACCACGATGACGTTGGCCATAGTCTGCTTTCTCCTGAAGGGGTGTTACAGGGCGAAGTCCTGCTCGAGAACCGCCCGATAGGGGATCCGTCGCTCGGAGCCGTCGGCGGCCGAGATCAGCCGCACCTCCTGCTCCCCTTCCCCGATGATCATGACGTGGCGGAAATTCATCCGCCGGGCATAGGCCAGGGTTTCGTCGAAACCCCGGCGGATGATGTCGCGGGCCGCCGAATACCCTTTGCGACGCAGGGCCATGGCCACCCGTTGGGCCGGCTCCTTGTGGGCTCCGGCCTGAAAGATCAGCACGTCGGTGCTCTGGGCGGCCCTCCCGTCGAGCTCGCCGTCGAGGGCGAAGAGCAGGGAGAGGATGTCGAAGGCGAAGCCCGTGGCCGGCGCCGGGTAGCCGTAGCGGGCCGTCAGTTCGTCGTAGCGCCCCCCGGAGCAGACCGCCCGGCCCAGGCCTGGAAGGAAGCCCTGGAAGGTGATCCCCGTGTGGTAATCGAGGCCCCGCAGCTCGCCGAGATCGAGGGTGACATGCTCCTGCACCCCGTAGACCTTGAGGACCTCGAGAATCCGGGAGAGGTTCTCCAGGGCCCGCCGCGAGCGGTCGTTGCTCACCTCGCGGGAGGCTCTCTCGAGGATCTCCGCGCCTCCGAAAAGCCGCGGCAGACTCAGCACCTCCTCCCGGGCCCGGTCGGAGAGGGAAGCCCGGCCGAGCAGGAGCTCCAGCTCCGAGTTGTCCTTGCGGCCGATGGCTCCCTTGACCTGCAGGGCCAGGGGCCTGGGGAGGCCGAGGCCATCCATCACCCCCCTGAAGAATTCGACCTGGCCGATGTCGACGGTAAAGTCCCGGGCCCCCAGGGCCTTGAGGGACTCCACCACCATGGCGATCATCTCGGCGTCGGCCTCCGGGCTGTCGAGACCGATCAGCTCCACCCCCGCCTGGAAGATCTCCCGGTCCTTGCCGGCCTGCTGCTCGGTGTGGCGCAGCACCCTGCCCGTATAGCAGAGGCGCAGCGGCAGGGGGACGTCCCTCATCCGGGTGGCCACGATGCGGGCCACCTGGGGGGTGATGTCGGGGGCGAAGGCGACCAGCCGACCGCTCTGCCGGTCGTCGAAGCGGAAGGTCTGATCCCGCAGCCCCTCTCCGAGGCCCTTTTCGAGGGCGTCGAGGAACTCCAGGGAGGGGGGGATGATGGGGCTGAAGCCCCACTGGCCGAAGACGCCGTGCAGCGTCCGGGCCAGGAACTCGATCTTGGCGGCCTTGGCCGGCAGAAAGTCCTTGACCCCCTTGGGGATGGTGATGTCGGCGGAGGAAGCGGAATAGGTCATCGGGGTCCAGCGGTCCTTGGTGGGACGGATCTCCGTCGGCGGGTCAGAGCTCGACCTGCACCGCAGAGAGGATGTGATCGTTGGCGCGAAGGGTCTCGAGGACCGCCTCGGGAATCTTGCTGTCGACGGTGATCAGGGAAACCGCCTTCCCTTCGATCTTGCGCCGGGAGAGGTTCATCATGGCGATGTTGACCCGGGCTTCGGCGAGCACCTGGCCGATAAAGCCGATCACCCCCGGCCGGTCGAGGTTGTGCAGCACCAGGAGGTGCCCCCGGGGGACGGCCTCGACGTGGTAGCCGTCGACACGCACGATGCGGTAATCGTTCTCCCCGAAGAGGGCCCCGCTCACCGAGCTCTCCCCCTTGGCCGTGCTCACCGTGAGCCGGATCAGGTTGGAGAAGCCGTCGGTGGTGCTGCTCTTGGCCTCCACCACCCGGATGCCGCGCTCCCGGGCCAGGTGCGGAGCATTGACGTAGTTGACCATGTCGCCGAGCATCGGTGTCAGCAGCCCCTTGAGCAGGGCCAGGGTCAGGGGCTCCACGGAATGGTCGGTGACCGACCCCGCGTACTCCACCGTCACGCTCTGAATACCCCGGGCCCCGAGCTGGGCCTGAAAGGAGCCGAGGCGCTCGGCCAGCTCCACGAAGGGGCGGATGACCTCCAGCAGGTCGGCGCTCACCGAGGGGACGTTGAGGGCGTTCTCCACCACCCCCCGCTCGAGGAAGGCGACGATCTGCCGGGCCACCTGCACCGCCAC
>JBFHXN010000088.1:0-8412 GCA_041598955.1 Desulfuromonadales bacterium
CGCAACCGCCTGTTCAAGGCGCTCTACTATTTCTACTTCCGCCGCATCCTCCCCTGGATCGGGGGGATCTTCTCCCGTCGCAGCGCCTACCAGTACCTCCCCGACTCGGTGCTGGAATTTCCCTCCCAGGAGGAGTTCAAGGCCCTGATGGCCGAGGCGGGCTTCGGTGGTCTGCGCCATTTCGACCTGACCGGAGGGATCGCAACCGTCTTCGTTGGTACCCGCTAGCGGCCTGAAAAAAGTGCCAACCCGCAGGTCAATTCTCCTGTCCGATCACCCGCTCCACATCGGCGGCCATCTTGCCCGGCAGTCCCAAAATCCGCTTGAAGACGCCGAGGACCGTCTCGGAGAGGGACGTGACGGGGATGGGCACCACCTCGGGGTCGGAGGATGGCCCCGTGACGCGGAAGTGGGCGGTGACCAGGGTCTTCTCCTTGCCTGCGAGGACCCAGCCGGCGACGGGGATGCTGGAGACGATCTTGTCCACCGTCTTGAGGGGTTTGACCCCGAGGGTGAGGTCGAGCCGGTCCTTGACCAGGTCGATGCCCCCCACCAGCGAGAGGTTCATGGCCTGGCTGTCGATGAGCAGATCCTCGGTGGCCAGGAGCCCGTCCTGTAAAGAAAAGGTTGCCGTGAGCCGGTCGAAGGGCATCCCCCGGGAGGACATGTCCGGCAGCTTGAGCGCGAAAATCTGCGAGATATTGAGGATGGAGAAGACCTTGGAGAGGGTCTTGAATTTGCGCAGCACCCCGTCCTCGATATCGATGTAAAAGCCCCCCTGGGACGTCCGGAGAAAGTCCATCCCCGTCCCCCGCCCCTCCAGGTAGAAATCCCCCCGCAAACGCCCCGTCACCAGGCCGCGCCTCTGTAGCTGCTCCCGGTGGAGGCGGGCGGCGTCGAAGTCTTCCAGATGGCCCGAGATGGCCAGAAGCGGAAGACCCTCCACCCGAGAGTTCCAGGCGACCCTCCCGTTGAAGTACCCCTGATCCGAACGGAAGGTCAGGGGAAATACGCTCAGCAGCCCCCCCACGGCGGTCACGGTTCCTTCGGCCTGGGTGAACTGCAACTGGCCCAGGTGTCCTGCGGCGGCCTTTGCCTCCACCACGACCAGGATCGGCTCATGTCCAGGGGGAGGCTCCGGTGGAGGCTCCTCCCCCTCGGGCCCGGCGAAAAGGGCGATGACCTCTCCGATGTCGGCCCTCTCCGCTTCCGCCTGAAGCCGAACCTGCGGGGTGTGAAAATCCTCGAGGGTGCCATTGACCGTCGCGATGGTTCCTCCGTCGAGCCGTACCCGGATCTGCTGGAAGACAAGGCCGCTGCCGTGGATCACCAGGCCTCCGTCGACATCGCGGAGAACCGCGTCGGGGGAGCTGAAGACGAGATCCCGCGCCAGGATGCTCTTCCCGCGCACCCGAAGTTGCAGCCGGGGGTCGTCGTACCTGAGAGAGCCGGTGATGTTCAGGGGGGAGGTGCCGAGGAGTGCCTGCGGGAGGCTCAGGTCCATCTGGTCATCCCCCAGGCGTACCCTGCCGCCGATCCGGTGGAGCCGGGCCAGCTCGCTGCCGAGCTGCAGGCCGACCCCTTTGAGGGTCAGCGATCCGCGGCGGCTCGACAGGGTCCCCTGGGTGCCGGCCAGAACAAGCCTTCCTTCGATCATCCCGGAGGGCTCCATGGAATCGAGCAGGGGGAAAAGCGCCGGGGAGCCGGAGAGCTGAAGGGGGAGCAGGGTGAGGGTAAGGCGGCTCGCCCGGCGCCCCTTCCGGGCGAGGGTGCCGCTGGCCTGCAGGGCGAGGGGGGGGAGGTCGAGGAGGCCTTCGGAGAGGATCAGGCTCTCTTCCGTGAGCTCACCCGAGAGGGCGAGCCGTCCTGGTGAGCCGGCCTCCTTGCGCAGCAGGGCGCCCGATTCCAGGGCCAGCCCCTTCAGGTCGGCCTGCAGGGCCCAGGTGAGACGGTCGGGCCTTGCGGCGCCCAGTACCTCGAAGGCGATCTCCCCCCCCAGGGCGACCCTCTCCCGAAGGCGGGATGAAATAAAGGGGGTGAGGAATGCGGCGGGGCACTCACCGGCGATGGCGAGCTGAAGCCCTTCTTCCAATTCACTTCCCTCTGGGGCGGTGAGGGCGAAGCGAAATGGCGCGATCGGAAGCCCCTCCTGCTCGGGGAGGGGCTGGAGAAGGCCCCGCAACTCTCCCTCGCCTCGGATGTCGAGCTCCCCCGAGGGGGGCACTCCCCGGGCCTCGAGGGGTAGCAGGGCCGTCAGGACGGGGCGCAGTGCCGCGGGGGCCGGCCCCTGGAGACGGACATTGCCCAGTCGCAGCAGTCGGCCCTCTTCTCCTTCGCCCGAGGGGAGACGGCTCAGCCAGGGCCGGGCCAGGGCCAGGGGGAGGTCCACCTGGGCCAGGGAGCCCTCCAGCTGGAATCCCTGGGGCCACCGTGTGGCCTCGAGGCTTCCTCTCATTCTCAGGTCGTCCAGAGCGAGGTCGAGGTTGGCCATCCGCAGGCTCTGAGGCAAAAAGGTGA
Organism: Desulfuromonadales bacterium; assembly: GCA_041598955.1. Taxonomy (GTDB): domain Bacteria; phylum Desulfobacterota; class Desulfuromonadia; order Desulfuromonadales; family JBFHXN01; genus JBFHXN01. The sequence goes on from JBFHXN010000088.1 coordinate 2,518, forward strand.
TGCGGGCCCCGGCCTGCAGGGTCTGGACGGCAAGGGGGATAAAGGGCAGGGGGGCAGGCTCCTCCAGCCGGATCTCCGCGGAAACATCGAGGTTTTCGCCGGGGATGCCGGCCAGGGAAAGGCGCAGAGAGAGGGGACCCTGGGTGCGGAATCGCTCCGGGAGGTTCTCGGGGAGAGGGAGTGTGGCCGGATCGAAATCCTGCAGGCGCAGGTTGAGGTCGAAGCGCGCCTCTCTCCAGAGGCGGAAGTTGGAGGGGAGCCTGATCTGGCTTCCCAGGCTCAGGGTGGCTGTCTGGTCCGGGCCGGGCAGGTCGGCCGTCAGCATGATCTCCCCCCGTCGCCCAAGGGAGAGGTTGGTGAGGCGGGCTTGCAGATTTTCCGCCAGGAAGGTTCGAGGGTGCAGGGGGGCTCGCTGGTCGAGGATCAGCAGGGCCCCCCGCTCGATCCTCAGGGTCCGGACCAGGGCTGCCTCGAGCAGGGACTGGTCGATGAGAAGCGGCCCCGGATGCTTCTGGACGGCGCCTTCCCCTTCCGGGCCGAGCCGAAGAACCAGGCGCGGTGCCTCCAGAACGATTTCGTCGAAAGCCACCTGGCGAAGAAGCAGGCGATGGAGGGCGATTTTGAGGAGAACCCGCTCCACGCTCAATCCCGGTGCATCCTCCTGCCGAAGGCCGATCTGGAGGTCGGAAAACTCCAGGGCCAGGCCCCTGCGGAGACTGAGGCGCGCCTCTCCCAACTCCACCGGACGGTTGATGGCCGATTCCAGGGCGAGGGCGAGTTCCGTTCGGTAGCGGTTGAGATCGAGGGTGGCGAGAAAGACGCCGCCGGCGGTCAGGCAGACCACCAGAAGAAGGAGAAGGACCAGGAGAATGGTGCGCCAGCGGGGCATGATCCACCTTTTCGCAGCAAGGGTCGAGAATGCAGTTTGCTGACAAGCTGATTTTTTTGAGGCTGCTCAAAAACCTTCAGATGCAAGGCGCCCGAAGATCGAGGAGTGAGGCGTAGCGAAAGCTACGTCGCAGCGACGAGGTCAAGGGGAACGATGCAGGTGGAGGTTTTTCAGCAGCCTGGCGGATGGAGTCTATCCTGTTTGACCCCCGAAGGGAACAGGGAACCCTTGATTTCGACTCAGGGATGTCGGGGGAGGGGGAGGGCGACGAAAAAGGTGCTCCCTTTTCCGGGATGGCTCTCGGCCCAGACCCTTCCTCCGTGGGCGCGGACAATCTCTTTCACCAGGGCGAGGCCGAGGCCGGTGCCGCCGATTCCGCGCCGGTCGGTGTTGTCGACGCGGTAGAACCTTTCGAAAATTCGTTCCAACTCCCCCGGCGGAATTCCGATCCCCTGGTCGCGCACCGAGAGGAGCAGTTCGTTCTCCTGCTGACAGGCTGCGACGGTGATGACCCCGGCCGGGGAGTACTTAAGCGCGTTGGAGAGCAGGTTCTCCAGGACCTGGCGCATGGCGTCCTCGTCGGCGTCGACCGGGGGGAGGGAGGGGGGGCAGTCGATGAGGATCCTGTGCTTGGTGGATGCGAGACGGAAGGGGTCTGCGGCACTCTCGATCAGGTTGCGCACGGCCAGTTCCTGGAGGAAGTATTTTTCCTTCCGGGCCTTGAGGCGCTGGAGTTGAAGGAAGTTGCCGATCAGGGCGTTGAGGCGCTCGGCCTCCCGGTAGAGGGTCTCGATATGCCCCTGCTGCTCCTCGAGGGGGACCTCGTTCTCTAGCATGTATTCGGAAAAGCCGAGGATGGCCGTCAGGGGGGTGCGCATTTCGTGGCTGACCGCCGAGAGCAGTTCGTCCTTGAGCCGCTCCATCTCCTTGCGCTCGGTGATGTCGATGGCGATCTCCAGCCTCACGGCACGACCGTCGGGCCAGCGGATGGCCTTGTCGATGCACTGGAACCATCGCTGGTTACGGGTGTTCTGGAATTCCCAGATGCATGCGGGAAGGGCATCCTCGGGGCGGCCGAGCTTTGCCGAGGTGCAAAAGGTGCAGGGTTCGCTCTGGTCGGCCTGCAGGACCTGGAAGCAGGATTTGCCCTTCCAGTGGGGTCCGAAAAGCTCTTCGCCGAAGCGGTTGAGGAAGAGCAGGGCGTTGGTCTCCAGGTCGGCGACGTAGACCACCGCATTGATGGAGTCGAAGATGGTGCTGATCTGGGCGAACTGGTTGCGCAGGGCTTCCTCGGCCCGCAACCTTTCGAGCTCAGCGGCGGCCCGCGAGGCGAAGATCTGCAGCAGGGATACAACGAAACCGCTTTCCCGCTGCGGACCGGAGGCCATCACCACCAGCAGCCCGAGGGGCTGCCTGCCGGAATTCATGAGGGGGATGCCGATGTAGCTCTCCACCCCCATCTCCCGGAGCATGAGGTCCTGGGGAAAGAGGGTCTGGACATCCCGGGGAAAGGAGCAGAGTTCCCCGGCGATGACCTCCTGGCAGGGGGTTCCGCGAAGGGAGTAGGTGAAGTTCTCCTGGAATTCCCCCCGGGCGAAGACGGCCACCGTCCGTACCTTTTCGGGGTCGTCGGCCAGTTCGCCGACCAGGGCGTAGTCGGCCTGGCTCACCTGGGCCAAGTGGCGGGTGAGGGAGCGGAAGAATTCCTCGCCGACCTGTCCGGAAACGCCCTTGACCAGTTCCTGGATGGCGAGATCCTTGGCCCGAAGCCCCCGGACGAAGTGTCGCACCAAAAAAAAGAGCACCCCGCCGGTCACCAGAATGAAAAACCAGCCCTTGTAGGTCTGCAGCCGGGTGAGGGTGGCCGGGTCATCCACGAGGGCCGCCAGGAGCCGATCGGAGAGCAGGACCCAGAGCCCTCCCAGAACCCCGTAGCTGAGGGCGACCTTGAGGGCGGCGCCCTCGGTGCGAGATCCCATCTCCGCGTTGTCGCCGTCCCTTGGAATCATACCCCCCCCTGATGAAAAGGCCTTCGGTAAACCCTGATCGGAGGCTAGCGCCCCGTGCCGGAAGCGGGTGCTAGCCTTTATTTCAGGCTGCTGAAAAACCCTCATCTGCAGCATTCACCTTGATCTCGTCGCAGCGACGTAGCTTCCGCCACGCCTCACTCCTCGATCTGCGGGCTCCTTGCCTCTGAAGGTTTTTGAGCAGCCTCGAAAACCAGTTTGTCAACAAGCTGATTTATTTGCAGAGCCCCTGATCCCCTGAAGGGGGCCAGCTCAGGCCCAGGTCCTCCAGCAACCGAACTAGAGCGTCCGGAAGGGGAACGTCGAGTTCCAGGCGCTGGCCTCCTTCCGGGGAGGGGAGCACCAGGCGCCGGCAGTGGAGGAAGGGGTGCGCAAGGCCGGGAAGAAGGATTCCCCCGTAACGGGCGTCGCCGGCCAGGGGATGGCCGGCATCTGCCAGCTGTCGTCGGATCTGGTGGGTGCGGCCGGTCAGCAGGCGAACCTCGAGCAGGGTCAAGGACTCTCCCTCGGCCAGTCGACGGTACAGGGCGGCAGCCTCCTTGAACTTTCCCTTGGCGGGCACCCCTCCGGTGAGACGGCCTGTCTCGGGAAGGCTCCCCGAGGCGAGGGCCAGATAGGTTTTTTCCACCTGATCCCCCTGAAAGAGAGTACCCAGTAGAGCCGCGGCACGGCGCCCCTTGGCGAAGAGCACCGGCCCCGAGGTTCCGACGTCGAGGCGATGGGCGGGCGCGGCCCGGTAGGGGGCCTTTCGGCTTTTCAGCAATGCCTCCACCCGGCGGACCAGGTTGTCCTCCTCGTGTCCCACTCCCCGGTGTACAGCCAGCCCCGAAGGTTTGAAGACCGCCAGGGTCGTGGAGTCCTCATGGAGAATCTCCACTGCGGGAGGGCTCTTTGCGGTCAGAAATTCCTGCAGGCGCTGGCTCCGGGGCAGGTCAACCGTCTCCCCGGCCTCCAGGGGGGAATGCTCGTTGGCGGGGCGGTCCCCGACCATCACCTTTCCCCTTCGAAGGATCTGGCGAAGAAAGGCGGGGGGAGCTGCCGGAATCCGGGCGCGGAGAAATTCGAAGGCGCTCAGGCCGGCCTCCTCGATATGGACACGAAGTGAATGCATGGCCTCCATCATACCTCTCTGTCCTCCCCCCCGCAAGCGCTTGAAAACAGGGGAGGAGAAGGCCTTTGGGAGGGAGTGGGTAAACAGCTTTACAGGCCGGGATGACCCTGCTAACATGCCCCGCTGATCAAAAATCGGAGAGGACCTGCGGGGCTGGGCGTTACGTCTTTCATGAATATCAAGCGGGTCGAAATAGTCGGGTTCAAATCCTTCGTCGACAAGGTCTCCCTCGACTTCCCCGGCGGCGTCGTCGGGGTGGTGGGTCCCAACGGCTGTGGCAAGAGCAACATCGTCGATGCCATCCGCTGGGTCATGGGGGAGCAGAGCGCCAAGAACCTGCGCGGCCGCTTCATGGAGGACGTGATCTTCGGCGGAAGCGAGTCCCGCAAGCCCATGGGGATGGCCGAGGTCTCCCTGGTCTTCTCCAACAGCTCCGGGCTGGCATCTCCCAAGTATCGCGAATACGCCGAAATCATGGTCACCCGCCGGCTCTACCGCAACGGCGAGAGCGACTATCTCATCAACAAGACCCCCTGCCGCCTGCTCGACATCACCGAACTCTTCATGGACACCGGCGTCGGCGCACGGGCCTACTCGATTATCGAGCAGGGGAAGATCGGGATGATCCTCAACTCCAAGCCCGAGGAGCGCCGGTTCCTTATCGAGGAGGCGGCCGGGGTCACCAAGTACAAGTCCCGCAAAAAGACCGCCCTGCGAAAGATCGACGGGACCCGGCAGAACCTGTTGAGACTCGGGGATATCATCGCCGAGGTGCGGCGGCAGCTGGGCAGTCTCAAGCGCCAGGCGCAGAAGGCCGAGCGCTACCGCTCCTGCCGCGAAGAGTTGAAGGGGATCGAGACCCGGTTCGCCCGGGAGCGCTACCACGAACTGCAGGAGGAGACGACCCTGGTCGCCTCCGAAGAGCAAGGGCGTCAGAGGGTTCTCGAGGGGCTCGCCGGGCGCCTTCAGGAGGGGGAGCTGCTTCTGGAGGAGTTGCGCCTGCAGCAGGTCTCCCGGGAAAAGGAGGTCTCCGGCGCCCAGGAGAGGGTTTTCCATCTCAGCGGGGAGATTCAGAAAGTCGAGGGCCGGATCGAGTTCAGCGGCAAGGAGCTCGGCAATCTCGATCGCCTGCGGGAGCGCCTAGCCGCCGAAGAGGAGGAGATTCTCAGGCGTTTCGGCGCTCTTGACCGGGAAGAGGAAGCTCTTCGCGCAGGGAAGGACTCCCTCGGCAAGGACCTGGAGGACGAGATCCGTCGGTTGGCCGATGGAGAGGCCGTCCTTGAGGAACTGGCCGGACGGGAGCAGGAGGTTTCGGGAGCCCTGGAGGTCGCGCGCCAGGAGCTCTACACCATCCTCACGGGTCTCTCGCGCCTCGGCTCCCTTCAGGAAGAGGCCCAGCGCCGCCTTCTTCAACAGGAGGAGAGGGTCACCCGCAATCGCAGCGAGGCGGTTTCCCTGAGAGAGCAGATGGTGGAGGCCCAGAAGCTCGTTGCTGCATTGGAATCCACCCTGGAGGGCTTTCGCGAGCGCCGGACGAGCCTCCAGGAGGAGAAGCTGGCCCTGGGGGAGTCCCTGCGCTCCCTGCGCACCCAGGTGGAGGGCAACGAGAACGCCCTGCTGACCCACCGGGAGGAGCTCAACCGCCAGGGGTCCCGCCTGGAGTCGCTGCGGCAGATGGAAAAGAGCCTGGAAGGGTATGCTGGGGGGGTGAAGACCCTGCTCGCCGAGGCCGCTTTCCAGCACTGTTTCGATCGTCTGGTCGCCGACCTGATCGAGGTTCCTCCCCGGTACGAGGCCGCCCTGGAGGCGTTTCTCGGGGATCGTTTGCAGGCCCTGCCTGCCCAGGGGCCCTCGGATGTCCGCGCTGC
>JBFHXN010000089.1:0-8375 GCA_041598955.1 Desulfuromonadales bacterium
CCCAGATCAACCGCTTCGATTTGCTCAGCCGGGAGGAAGAGTACGAACTGGCCCGGCGGCACCGGGAGAACGGCGACCTGTCTTCGGCCCACCGGCTGATCTGCGCCAATCTGCGCTTCGTGGTCAAGATCGCCCAGGAGTACCGCGCCTACGGCTGCAAGATGCTCGACCTGGTGCAGGAGGGGAACATCGGCCTGATGATGGCCGTCAAGAAATTCGACCCGGAACGGGGACTGAGGCTGATCACCTACGCCGTCTGGTGGATCCGCGCCTACATTCACAACTACATCATCCGCAACTGGTCCCTGGTCAAGATCGGCACCACCCAGGCCCAGAAGAAACTTTTCTTCAAGCTGCGCCAGACCCGCGAAGCCCTTCGACGCCTCACCGGCCGGGAGGATGCAGGAGAAATCGCCCAGGAACTCGACGTGAGCAGCGAGGAGGTCGTTCAGATGTCCCAGCGTCTGGGGGGACGGGACGCGTCCCTCGACATGGAGTTGGTCGAGGGGGAGGATTTCACCCTCCTCGACACCCTGGCCGACGACCGGGCCACCCAGGAGGAGGCCCTGGCCGAGCGCCAGGAGCAGAGCGTCCGGGCCGAGAAGGTGGCGAGGGCCCTGAAGTCGCTCAACGAGCGCGAGGGGCACATCGTACGGGACCGGATTCTCGCCGAGACGCCCCGCACCCTGCAGGAGTTGGCCGATGATTACGGCATCAGCCGCGAGAGGGTCCGTCAGCTGGAACGAAACGCCCTCGTCAAGATGAAACAGGCCCTGGAGGGCCCCGGATGAGCCTCCTTCGGCCTTCGGCCGAAGCGATTGACAAACAGCCGCCCTTCCCGTAACGTGTCCGCCAGCATCCACCCCAACCGCAGAGGATAGTCCATGAAACCCGTGATGCTGATGGTCACCCTGCTGCTGGCCATCGCCGCCTGCACCCAGGTCGTCCCACCGCCCAAGTCTGCCGACCACTACTTCCAGGAAGGGGAGGACTTCTTCTCCCGGAACATGTACCAGGACGCCATCGCCTCCTGGGAGAAGGTCCGGGACACCTACCAGTCCCCGGAGCTGACCGCCCGCGCCGAGCTCAAGATCGCCGAGGCCCACTACCTCGCCGGAAACTACCTGGAGGCCGCCGCGGCCTTCGAGGCCTTTCTCAAGCAACGCCCCGACGCCGACGAGAAGGGGGAAATCCTCTACCTGCTCGGGATGTCCCACTTCAAGCAGGTCCTCTCCATCGACCGGGACCAAACCTCCACCCGCAACGCCCTCGCCACTTTTGAAAACCTGCGGAGTCGCTTCCCCGACCATTCCAAGGGGGCCGAGGTGGCCGACCTCATCCTCCGGTGCCGGGAAAACCTGGCTGCCCACGAGCTCTACGTCGGCACCTTCTACCTGCGCACAAAGCGATTCACGTCCGCCGTCGGCAGGCTGACGGGCATTCCCGGGAGCTACCCCGACTTCGCCCGTCTCGACGAGACCTATTACCGCCTCGGGGTGGCGCAGCTGAGGGCCGGATCGCGGGAAGAGGCGGTGGCCTCCTTCAACACCCTCTTCCGCCGCTGGCCGGAGAGCACCTTCATCCGCAAGGCCCAGAAGATCCTCGCCGAGGAGTATTGACGGCCGCAGCCCGGCGCGAAAGAGGCCGGCCCAGGCTCCATGGCCGGAGCCCTTTCTCGCCCCCTCCTGAGGCTCTGAACACCCCTCCGCCGGCCATCTTTTTGCTTGACTTGCCGTTTACGCCATACTATAAATTTCAAGCTGTCACTATAACGGGATTTTAAAACTCGGTCCCCTTCCCTGCGACAGTCACCAAACTCCTCGTTTTTCCAGCCTTATTTCGTTTCGGTCCACCCTTCCAGAGCTCGCAAAGGGCACTGAAATCGTTGCGGCCGGCACTGACCATCGCCCCTGTCGGCACCATGCGTTGCGGAGAGCGCCCCTGGCGGCTCCGACCACTTCAATAGGAGGAGAGAGATGTCCGATTACGGCACACTGCAAGACCGCGTACGCTGCAAATCACTGCTCAAAAAAGTGATGAAGCCCGAGGAGACGATCCAGTTCTTCAAGGCCGGCATGAACCTCGGCTGGTCCGGCTTCACCCCCGCCGGTTACCCGAAGGTCGTTCCCATCGCCCTCGCCGACCATGTGGAGAAGAACAACCTGCAGGGCAAGATGAAGTTCAACCTCTTCATCGGCGCCTCCGTCGGGGCCGAGACCGAGGACCGCTGGGCGACCCTCGACATGATCGACCGCCGCTGGCCCTACCAGACCGGCAAAAACATCGCCAAGGGGATCAACGAAGGGCGCATCCGCATGGGGGACAAGCACCTCTCCCTCTTCGCCCAGGACCTCGGCTACGGCTTCTACACCAAGGACTCCCCGACGGGCAAGCTCGACCTCGCCATCATCGAGGTTTCGGCCGTCACTGAAGACGGCGGCCTGGTGCCGACCAGCTCCTGCGGCGTCATCCCCGAAATCCTGATGGTCTGCGACAAGGTCATCATCGAGGTCAACACCGGACAGCCCTCCTTCGAGGGGATCCACGACCTGGTCTCCTGCAACCATCCGCCGAACCGCCAAATCCTCGGCATCACCAAGGCCGGCGAGCGCATCGGCAGCACCTCCATCCCCTGCGATCCGAGCAAGATCATCGCCGTCGTCGAGTCGAAGCTTCGCGACAAGGGGCGCGCCTTCACCGAGATGGACGACACCTCGGAAGCGATCGCCGCGAACATCATCGACTTCTTCTCCCACGAGGTGAAGGCCGGGCGCCTTCCGAAGAACCTGCTTCCGATCCAGTCGGGTGTCGGCTCCATCGCCAACGCCGTCGTCGGCGGACTGGCCAAGGGCCCCTTCTACAACCTCAACGTCTACACCGAGGTTCTGCAGGACACCATGCTCGATCTCTTCGACTCGGGCCGCCTCGACAGCGCCTCTTCCTGCTCCCTCTCCCTCTCGGAGAAACCGGGCTTCCCCCGCTTCTTCGACAACTGGGACAAATATTTCAACAAAATCACCCTGCGCCCCCTGTCGATCTCCAACGCGCCCGAGCCGATCCGCCGCCTGGGGTGCATCGCCATGAACACCCCCGTCGAGATCGACATCTACGCCCACGCCAACTCGACCCTGGTCGGCGGCACCCGTATGATCAACGGCCTCGGCGGCTCGGGGGACTTCCTGCGCAACGGCTTCCTGAAGATCATGCACACCCCGTCGAGCCGTCCGAGCAAGACCGACCCCAACGGCATCTCCTGCGTGGTGCCCCACTGCTCCCACATCGACCACACCGAGCACGACCTCGACTGCGTCGTCACCGAGCAGGGCCTAGCCGACTGCCGCGGCATGGCTCCCAAGGAGCGCGCCAAGCTGATCATCGAAAAGTGCGCCCACCCGGAGTACAAGGACCAGCTCAACGAGTACCTGGCCATCGCCAGCGCCGACTGCCTCAAGCGCGGCGTCGGGCACGAACCCCAGCTCTGGGACCGCGCCTTCAAGATGCACCTCAACCTGGAGCGCAACGGCACCATGAAGCTCAAGAACTGGGACGTCAAAGTCGACCTCTGCGAGTAGTCGACCTGCCCGACCTGGAAGTACGAAAGCCCCGCCGGAATACCGGCGGGGCTTTCATTTTGCTTTCCTTCTTCTCAACAAGTGAGGATCGACGAGAGACTCGAACAAGGGCCCGAAGACCTTGGCATTAAGCTTGCTTCATCTCACTACATCCCAACGAGGGTGGACTCCTGAAGATTTTTCCCTCGATTTGGAGCGTTTCAAGTCAAAGCCTCGACAAAAACCATTCATCTTTAGACCGTTTGTCAAAACCATGACCTCCCCGGGAAGGTCTTTCATGCCCATGACCCCGCTGAGTCTCAAAAGCAAGATGACCCTGGCGACCTGCCTCCTGGTCTGCGGGCTCCTGGCGGGACTGGCCGTTCCGACCCTGGGATATTTCCGGGCACAGCTGGCCGAGACCATCGCACGTCATCAGTACGCCCTTCTGACGGGGTTCGCCGCCGAGCTCGACACCCAGCTCTCCTTCGGCCGGGCCCTGATCTCCGAGACGGCGGCCTCCACTCCCCCTTCTGTCCTGGCCAGCCCACAGCAGGCACGACTCTATCTCGAAGAGCGGCTGGGCGTGGGGACCCGGAAGTTTTTCGACCACGGAGTCTTTCTCTTCACCCCCGAAGGAGACCTGCTCGCGGAGACCCCCTTCCTCCAAGGGCGCCAGGGTCGCAACTACGCCTTCCGGGACTACTTCCGCAGGACCATGGAAAGCGGGCAAACGGAGATTTCGACCCCCTACCACTCGAGCAAGCCCCATGGCCACCCCGTGGTGATGTTTACCACCCCGGTGCGAAGCACCGCGGGAGAGATCATCGGGATCCTGGGAGGGGGGCTCGATCTGCTGGGGGAGAACTTCCTCGGGAAACTCGCCGACCTGCGCATCGGAGAAACGGGGTACCTCTACCTCTATGGCTCCGACCGCACCATGATCATCCACCCCGACCCGGACCGCATCCTGAAACAAGACGTCCCCCCCGGAGCCAACCGGCTCTTCGACAGGGCCATCGAAGGCTGGGAAGGGACCGGGGAGACGGTGAACTCCCGCGGCCTCGAGGCCTTGGCCTCCTTCCGGCACCTCAGGGCCACCGACTGGATTCTGGCCGCCAACAGCCCGACAGAGGAGGCCTTCGCGCCTGTCTACCGGGCAGAACTCTTCGCCCTGACCCTTCTGCCGGCACTGGCTCTGGCCTTCATGCTCGCCATCTGGTGGCTCATGGCCCGGCTCACCCGCCCCCTGCTGCACCTGACTGGTCACGTCCAGAAATTGCACGACCATGGCCCTACCCTGCCCCCCCTCCCCGTCACCACGTCCGACGAAATCGGCACCCTGACCCGGGTCTTCAACGCCCTTTCAGAGCAGATCGGCCGACAGCAGGGGGCCCTCTCGGAAGCCAAGGAGTTCGCCGACGACCTGCTCCAGCAGGTCGCCGTCCCGATCTTCGTTCTGGACGCTCAATCGAGGGTCATCGCCTGGAACCGTGCCTGCGCCGAGCTCACCGGAGTGGGGGCCGACGCCATGCTCGGAAGCGACGGCTACCGAAGGCCCTTCTACGGAAAGGCCGGCCACCTCTGCCTGGCCGACTTTCTTCTGGGAAAGGGCCAGGAGGAGACGGGGCACTCCTTCGCCTCCGTCACTCCCTCCCGGCTCCATCCCGAGGGGCTGGAGGCCGAGGCCTGGTTCCCCGGTCTCAACGGCCAGGACCGCTATCTTTTTCTCACGGCCGCTCCCGTCTTCAACCGGAAGGGGAAGCTGATGGCGGTGGTTGAAACGCTGCAGGATCTCACCACCAGCCGCCAGGCCAGCGAGCAGCTGCAGACGACCCAGAAATTCGAGGCCATCGGCCAGCTCGCCGGAGGCATCGCCCATGACTTCAACAACCTGCTCACGGTGATCAACGGCTATGGGATCCTGCTGCAGCGGGAGCTTGGCGAAGAAAGTCCCCGGCAAATGGAGGTGGAAGCCATTCTCGATGCGGGGGAGCGAGGGACCTCCCTCATCCGGCAGCTTCTCGCCTTCAGCCGCCGCCAGGTTCTGGAACCCAGGACCCTCGATCTCAACGGGCAGATCACCGATTTCAAAACAATCCTTCCGCGCCTCATCGGCGAGGACATCCTCCTCGACTTTCACCTGAGCGAAGGGGTCGGCCATGTCCGGGTCGATCCCGGCCAGCTCCAGCAGGTCCTGATCAATCTTGCGGTCAACGCCCGTGACGCCATGCCCGGAGGGGGCGAGTTGACCCTTCGCACCGCCAGGGTCGAGGTCGGTGCCGGGAATCCCCCCTGCCCAGACGACATGGGCCCGGGTCCCTATGTCCTGCTTGAATTCCGGGACCGGGGGGCCGGCATGGAAGAGGCCGTTCGGCGGCGGGCCTTTGAGCCCTTCTTCACCACCAAGGCACCGGGCCGGGGAACCGGCCTGGGGCTCTCGACGGTTTACGGCATCATCCGGCAGAGCGGCGGCCACATCGAGGTTGAGAGCGCACCCGGCAAAGGGAGCTCCTTCCGGATATACCTCCCCCGGGTGGATGCACCACCGGCCTGCGAACAGATCCCCCCGGCACTCAAGCCCTCCGGGGGGGAAACCGTCCTGGTGGTCGAAGATGAACCCGACGTCCTCGACCTGGTCCTGCGCACCCTTCAGGGCCACGGCTATCGGACCATCGGCACCACCGATCCCTTCAAGGCCCTGGAGATGGCGGCGGAGACCTCGGGTGGGATCGACCTGCTGGTGACCGACATGGTGATGCCCGGCATGGGAGGGCCGCAACTCGCGGAGCAACTGGCAAGCCAAAGGGCAGCAATCCCGACCCTCTTCATCACGGGCTACTTCTCGGAGAGTGGTCCCCCTCCGGGACGCGGGCAATCCCTGCTCCTGAAGCCCTTTACTCCCGACAGACTGATAGCCAAGGTGCAGGAGATCCTCACAGGCTCCCTCTCCACCTTGCCGACAGGAGGTGACTCATGAAATCGCGTATTTTGGTCGTGGATGACGACAAGGGCGTTCGCAGCCTGATCATGACCTCCCTGAACCGGGCCGGACATCGGTGCCAGGGCGCGGCCAGTGCCGAGGAAGCCTACCGCCTCCTCGAGAAGGATCCCTTCGACCTCTGCCTGATCGACATCGCCCTGCCGGATGAATCGGGGGTGCAGGCCCTGATGGCGATACGGTCCATCCGACCCGAGACCGACGTGATCATGGTTTCCGCCAACAGCAACCTGGAGACTGCTCTTTTCTGCATGCGCCAGGGAGCCGTCGATTATGTCACCAAACCCTTCCACATCGACCAGATGCGGATGGTCGTCGAAAGAAGCCTTCTCAGGCGAAAGCGCCTTGATGCGGAGGCTGCCTCCTCCCAGGAACCGGCCGCGTCAGAGACAGACCAGTGACGGCTCGAGATCGAGGAGACCTGTTTTTCCCCTGACCCGCCCATGCGGCCTGTGGTATGCTGCGGTCTCTCGTCCCGAGGGAATCCTCCGCTGCCGAAAGACCGCACGTGCGCATCCTTCTCATCCCCCCCCGCCAGCCTGAAGCGACCGGAAACCAGGTCACCGCCGAGCGCCACCGGAGCACCCTGGGTCCCCTTGGCCACGAGGTCCTCGTGGTGGACACGGACGGAAATCCCGAACACCTTTGGAAGAGCGCCGGGCCTTTTCGCCCCGACCTGGTCCACCTCCTCCACGCCTACCGTTCCGGCTCCCCCTGGCTCGAGTCCGAGGCGCTGCGCCGGCTGCCGATGGTGGTCACCCTCACCGGCACCGACCTGCACGAAGACCTGGGCTCTCCCGGGAGGCACGCTGTCGTCGAGACGGTGCTGGCCGAAGCTGCGGCCGTGCTCATCCAGAACCCCTCCTGCGTCGTCGACCTCGGGCGGACCCATCCCGCACTGGCCTCCCGCATCCACTATCTCCCCCCCGGCATCCTTCTGGGCACTCGGCCCTGGCCTCTGAGGGGAGAGGCGGGCCTTTCGGCCGACGATCTGCTCTTTCTCCATCCCGCAGGCATCCGGCCGGTCAAGCAGAACCTCGAGCTCCTGGAGCTCTTCTCTCCCCTGGCCGCCGAGCGCCCCCGGCTGCGCCTGGCCTTCTGCGGCCCGGTCCTCGACCCGGCCTACGGCGGCCTCTTCGCCAAGGCCCTGGAAGGGCGCCCCTGGGCCCGCCATCTCGGCGTCATCCCCCCGGCGGCCATGGCCTCGGCCCTCCGGCAAAGCGACGTCGTTCTCAACCACTCCCGCAGCGAAGGGCTCCCCAACGCCCTGGTCGAAGCGGCCGCCCTCGGCGTTCCCATCCTCGCCAGGAATATCGCCGGCAACGCCTCCGTGGTCCGGGAGGGGGAAAACGGCCTCCTCTACGACGATGACGCCACCTTCCTCGCCCAAGCCGCCCGACTGGCCGACGATCCCGTCCTCCGCCAAGCCCTGCGCCAGCCCGACCCCGACCGCTTCTCCGCCGAGGCGGAGGCCCGGGCCCTGGAGACGATCTACCGGGAGGCGCTGGCCGGAGCCCCTTGAGAGCCGACCGGCGTCCCCCTGCCCCCCTAAAAGCTCTGAACATTTTCAAAAAACCCTGCATCAACCCAAAGGCCCAGAGAACGCAGAGAAAACCAATCCGGGGAGGGCGTCGCCTCTGAATAACTCTGCGCCTCTGCGTCTCCGCATTAATTCGATGGGTCGTGGACTTTCATTTCAGTTAGAGGACAAAAAAAGGCGGCCCTTTCGGACCGCCTTTTTTTTTGCATCGTTCAGTTTCGGACCCTCAGAGCTTGTGGGCCTCGGAGGTCAGGTAGGAGGCGACCCCCTCCTTGGTCGGGGC
>JBFHXN010000090.1:0-8351 GCA_041598955.1 Desulfuromonadales bacterium
ATGCGCCGGGGGCGCCCCTCCAGCTCGGCGATGATCTCCATGGTCCGGGCCTTGGGGGCGCCGGTGATGGAAGCGCAGGGGAAAAGAGCCGCCAGGAGCCGGCTCACCGGGGCCGAGGTCCGCGCCCGGACCGTGGAGGTCATCTGCCAGAGGGTGGGATGTTTCTCCAGGGCGAAGAGCTCCCGGACCTCGACGGAGCCCGTCTCGGCGATCCGCCCGGCGTCGTTGCGCACCATGTCGACGATCATCAGGTTTTCGGCCTGATCCTTCACCGAACCCCGCAGTTCCTCGGCCCTGCAAAGATCCTCCTCGGGAGTCCTCCCCCGGGGGGCCGTCCCCTTCATGGGACAAAGCTCCAGGCGCGATCCCTCCAGGGAGAAGAAGAGCTCGGGAGAGACCGAACCGAGGGCCCAGCGCCCCGCGTCGACATAGGCGGCCCTGGGGGCCCGGTGGGAATGAGCGAGCCTCAGGAAGAGGTCCCAGGGGTCCCCCTCGAAGGGGGCCCGCAGGGGGAAGGAGAAATTCACCTGGTAGGTTTCCCCCGAGGCGATGGCCCCTTTGATGCGGCCGATGGCTTTACCGTAGTGTTCCCGGTCCAGAAGGGGGGACCACCCCAGGGGGGGGAGGCCGTCCGGGGGAGGAGGGAGCTCGATCACTTCGGCGCCGGCATAGAGGCCGAACCAGAGGAGGGGAAAATCGGGATCGGCATGGACCCGCAGGGCCCCGTCGAAAGCGGCGGCCGCCTCGTAGGAAAGAAAGCCCGCGGCCTGCAGACCCCTGGACTCGACCTCCGCTTCGATCTCCTCCAGCAGCCGGGGAACCGAGTCCGCCCGGCAGGTTGAGAGGATCCGCAGCGGGTCCCGGAACCGGAGCCAGCGCCCCGTTTCCGCCTCGTACAGCACCACCTCCCCTGCCGTCATGCTCCCCCCTGGAATGGCCGCGAAATCTTCTGGGATCAGCGCTGGGCCCCCGCGATGAGGCGGGCGAGAACGTCGGCCAGGCGGGCGTAGCCCGCTGCGTTGGGATGGATGGGGTCGCTCTTGAGGCTTCGGTCCGCGAGGATCTCCGGCAGCACGTCGACCTCGCAGGGGATCCCGTAGGCCCCGGCGATCTCCCCGTAGAGGGGAGGGGCCGAGAGGAAGAGTCCGAGCTGGGGCACGCCGACAAGCACCACCTGGGCTCCCGAGGCGCGGCAGAGATCCACCATCCCCTTGAGATTGGCCTCCACCCCGGCGGGATCGAGCCGTCTCAGGAAATCATTGCCGCCGTGGATGAGGATCACCAGGTCGGGGCGGTGCTCCTCGAGCATGCGGGGAAGCCGTGCGAGCCCGGCGGAAGAGATCTCCCCCGGGACCCCGGCGTTGATCACCCTTCGCCCGAGACGCTCGGAAAGGATCGCCGGGTAGGACTCCTGCGGCGCTGCGCCGGTGCCGAAGGTGAGGCTGTCGCCGAAGGCGAGGACCACCGCTTCGGGGCCCAGGGGAGCCAGGCGGGGCCCCCGGTCGCAGGCCGCCGCTACGAGCACCAGGAGCAGGGTCGCCGAAAGGAGGAAGGAAATGGGGCTCAAAACTGGAAATCGTCTTTTCATCATCGGTTCATCCTGTCCGTTGCCCTGGCCGGAAGGGGAAAACATGTTCGCCTCCGAGGTCCATGGCACAGCGTTCCTACATATCAGGGAAGACCTGAGGAATCTCTCCGGGGATCTTGCCCTCCCCCTCCCGCCTCTTTCGCAGTCGATTCCTCCCTGCCTCCCTTTCTTCGTGGCAAGGCTTCGATCTCATCCCCCGGGCAGGAGAATCGTGAAGGTGCTCCCCTCGCCGGGGGCGCTCTCCACCTCGATCCGGCCGCCGTGTGCCTGCACGATGTGCTTCACGATGGCCAGTCCCAGCCCCGTCCCCCCCGCCTTGCGACTGCGGGCCTTGTCGACCCGGTAGAAGCGCTCGAAGAGCCTCGGCAGGTGCTCCCGGGGAATGCCGCATCCCTGGTCGCGGACCCTCACCGAGACCCCTTCCCCGGAGGCTTCCGCCTCGACCCGAACCCGGGTGTCGGCGGGGCTGTACTTGACGGCGTTGTCGATCAGGTTGATGACCGCCTGCTCCAGAAGAGCCGGATTGACCTGGACTTCGAGCCCCTCGGGGACCTCCAGGTCGATGAGGACCTTCCGGCTGGCGGCCGCCACGGAACAGGCCTGGACCGCGGCCCGCAGGACCTCCTGCAAAGGGGTTCTCTGCAGGGCGATCTCCCGGCGGTCGGCCTCCTGCTCGATGCGCGAGAGGGTGAGCAGGTCGTCGATGATCAGGTTGAGCCGCTCCCCCTGCCGGGCGATGATCTGCAGGAAGCGTCGGGCGCTTTCCGGATCGGAGAGGGCTCCGTCGAGCAGGGTCTCGACAGACCCCTTGATGGCGGTGATGGGGGTTTTGAGCTCGTGGGAGACGTTGGCGACGAAGTCCTTGCGCATGTTCTCCAGGCGGCGGAGGCGGGTGACGTCGTTGAGGACGATGAGGGCCCCGATCTGCTCCCCCTGGGCATCCCGCAGCATTGTGCCGTGGGCCTGCAGGAACCGCTCCTCGCCGGCGCTGCGCAGGACGATATCCGCCTCCACGGGGTCCTCGCTCTCCAGGGCCCGGGTCACGAAGCGCTGCAGGTCGGTCTTGCGCACCGCCTCCTGGATGGGGCGCCCCGTCGCCTCGGCGGAGGTGACGCCGAGCAGCTGCTCGGCGGCCCCGTTGAGGCGCAGGATCCGCTCTCCCCTGTCGACGGCCAGCACCCCCTCCACCATGCTGGCGAGAACCGCCTCCTGCTCGTTGCGCTGGCGCACCACGGTGCCGAGCCGATCGTCGAGCTGCCCCGCCATGCGGTTGAGGGCTTCGGCCAGACCAGCCACCTCCTCGGCCCCCGTCACGGGGAGGGGCTGGCCGAGCTCCCCGTGGGCGAAACGGTCTGCCCCCCGGCGCATCTCTTCGAGGGGGCGGGCGATGCGTCGCGACACCCCCAGGCTGACCAGGGAGACGGCCAGGGCCACCAGGAGCCCCCCCCCCGCGATCCGCAGATAAAGCCCCCGCAGCGTCCGGTCGAGGGCGGTGGCCGCCACCGAGGTGCGCACCACCCCCAGCAGCCGGCCCCCGGCCATGACCGGCAGGGCGACATAGAGCATGTTGCGGTCGAGGGTGTTGCTGTAGCGGATCTCCCGCCCCACCTCTCCCGCCATGGCCGCCATCACCTCGGGGCGGTTGAGGTGGTTGTCCATGCGGGCAGGCTCCTCCCGGGAGTCGCCGAGGACCTCTCCGCCGGGGAGAATGAGGGTGATGCGGGTGGCGGTGCGCTCCCCCAGCGCCCGCGCCAGCTGCTGCAGGGCCAGGGGATCAGGGGGATCCAGAAGAGCCGCCGCCTGGTGCTCCACCAGGCGCGCCCGGGCTTCCAGGTCGAGACCGGCCTGGCGCAGGTGGAACTCCTCCAGGGAATGGGAGACCAGCCAGGCCACCGCCAGAAGGGCGGCCAGGGCGATGGCCAGGTAGGTCGGGTAGATCTGCCAGATCAGGCGTCGGCGCATGGTCTGCTCAAGTCCGAGGGTGGTTTCTTAAAAAACCCCTACTTACTCTGATCTTCTGTCAGGGCTTACTCCCCCTTTGAAAAAGGGGGACTAAAACTCCCTGAATATCAAATACTGATCAAAAGGTGGGGGATGGGAACACCGCAGAGGGGGGTTTTTCAGCAGCCTTTTTCTATTCCCGGAAGCGGTACCCGACCCCTCTTACCGTTTCGATATAGTCGCCGCAGGGGCCGAGCTTCTTGCGCAGACCCACCACCTGGACGTCGACGGCCCGGTCGGTGACGGCATAGTCCTGGCCCCGCACCGCGTTGACGATCTGGTCCCGGGTGAAGACCCACCCGGGGCGGGAGGCCAGGAAATGGAGGAGCCGGAACTCGGTGTCGGTGAGGCTGACCCCCTCCCCCCGCACCAGGACGTCCCTCTTGCCCGGGTGGATCAGCAGATCCCCGACCCGCAGGGGTTCCTCGGAGCGTCTCGAAATCTTTCTGCGGCGCAGCACCGCCTGGATGCGGGCGGTCAGCACCTTTGCGCTGAAGGGCTTGCTCAGGTAGTCGTCGGCCCCCTGCTCCAGCCCGGCCACCACGTCGCCCTCCTCCCCCTTGGCCGTCAGCATGACGATGGGGATCTCGGCCATGTCGGGGTCCTTGCGCAGGGCGCGGCAGACGGCAAGGCCGTCCATCCCCGGGAGCATCAGGTCGAGGAGCACCAGGTCGGGACGCAGGGTCCGGGCGAGCTTCAGTCCCTCTTCGCCGCTTGTGGCGCAGCTGACCTGAAACCCCGCCTTGACCAGGTTGAAATGGACCAGGGCGAGGATGTCCTCCTCGTCCTCGATGGCCAGAATGTGAGTCTGCCCCTGTGCCATGCGCTCTCCTTCCGAAAGACGTCTTCCTACCCGATACGCCGTGCGTGTTAGGGCTTTGTGAGGAAACGGCGGTCTTTCAGTCGTAGATCATCTTTCGCGTCATCCCCCCGTCCACAACGAAGTTCTGCCCCGTGACGAAACCGCTTTGCTCCGAGGCGAGATAGAGAACGAGCGCGGCCACGTCCTCGGGACGTCCCACCCGGCCGGCGGGGTGCTGGGCGTGATCGGACTCCGTCAGCGAGGCACCGGCGCCGGAGGAGGTCTCGATCCAGCCGGGGCTCACGCAGTTGACCCGGATTTCGGGACCCAGGGAGAGGGCGAGGGCATGGGTCAGGGCGACCAGCCCCCCCTTGCTGGCGGCGTAGGCCTCCGTGTGAGGTTCGGACATCAGGGCGCGGGTGGAGGCGATGTTCACGATGGCCCCCCGGCCCTTTTTCAGGTGGGGAGCCGCGCCCCTTGAAGCCAGCATGGCCGCGGTCAGATTGATGGCGAGGACATGGTTCCATTCGGCCAGGGAAAGATCGGCGAGGGGCTTTCGCACCATGATGCCGGCGTTGTTGACCAGCAGGTCGAGCCCGCCGAATTCGGAGGCCGCGGTCTCCACCGCCCCCTCCAGGTCTTTCTCGCGGGCCACGTCGGCGACCAGGGGGAGCAGCTCTCCATGGGGCGCCAACGCTTCGGCCGCCTCCCGGGCGAGCTTCGGGTCGACTTCGGCGATGGCCACCCGCCACCCCTCGTCCAGGAGCCTGCGGGCGATCCCCCGCCCGATCCCCCTTCCCCCACCGGTGACAAGGGCCCCCTTCTGCTTCTGCACCATGGGTCACTCCTCCTGCCGTAGACCCCCGGGGTCACACCCTTCATACGCCCGGCCGAGAGTCTCTGTCCTGCCCTGGCTTCTCCCGCCATGACCATTGAAAAAGAACGGGAGCCGAAAACCGGACTCCCGTTCCTTGTCGATTGCCTTCCCTTTGACTCCGACCTACTTCTCCGCCACCTGGCCCGCAGCCTTCGATCCCAGCAGCTCCAGAATCTTGGTGGCATCCTTGAAGCCCGGCATCACCCTCCCATTGGGGAAAATCATGCTCGGGGTGGAGTTGATGCCGAGCTCCTCGGCCAGACGGATGGTCTCGTCGACGGCGGGGGCCTCGCAGGGGAGGATCGGCACCGGCTTGTCGGCGAAACTGTCCTCGAGCATCTGCAGCGACTTGCTGCAGACGATGCTCTTGGCCTTGGGATAGGCGTTGGGATGCATCTTCAGAGGGAAGAGCTTGATGAGAAAGGCGATGTCGGGGTCGCGGCGAACCACCTCCCGCATCTCCTCGTGGAGGCGCTTGCAGTAGGGGCACTCGGGATCGGTGAAGACGATCACCCGCTTCTTGGCCTTGGCCTTGCCCAGCAGCAGGGCATCCTCGACGGGGATGCGCGCCACGTTGACGGGATTGGCGTCGATGAAGTGCTTCTGGGTGATGTTCTCGCGATCCTCCAGGCGGATGATGTCGCCGGTGATCATGAAGGACTTGGAATAGTCGACGAAGATCGGGTACTTGCGTCCCCCCTTCTTGACCTCCACCACCCAGAGACCGGGGATTTCGGCCTCCCGGATATCGCCGATCCCCTCGCCGAAGGCGCCCAGGAGCCGCTCGGCCTCCTTGCGCTGGAGGCTATGGCAGTCGCTGCACTTGCCTGCGCCGCAGCCCCCTTCCATGAAGGCGGCGGCCGGAGCCGCCAGGGCCAGAGTGAGGAGCAGAGCCAAAATGGATTTCTTCATGACGTTTCCCTTCTTCGTGTTTATCTGACCCCGTCGAGGGGGTCTTTTCTCTTCAAAAACAGAGGGCATTATACCCGCAATGGCCTCCCACTGTCATGTATTTCCACAACGCCCGTCTCAACCCTGCCGGCCGGCGGGAAAGAGACAGAGCCTCAGATTGGGAATCCCGCTGCCGATCAACCCGGGCAAGGCTTCGGCCGGGACCGGTTTTCCGAAGAAGTAGCCCTGCATCAGGTGACAGTGCCGATCAACCAGGAAATCGACCTGCTCCAGGCTCTCCACCTCTTCGGCGATCACCTCCAGACGCAGACTGTGGGCCATGGCGATGACCGCCTCGGCGATGGCGGCGTCGTCGGAATCGCCCGGGATGTCGCGGACGAAGGCCCCGGCGATCTTGAGCCTGTCGAGGGGAAAATGCTTGAGGTAGTTGAGGGAGGAGTAGCCGGTGCCGAAGTCGTCGATGGCGAGGAGAACACCCAAATCCTTGAGCTTCTGGAGCGACTTGCGAGCCTTTTCCGGATGTTCCATGAGGATGCTCTCCGTCAGCTCCAGCTCCAGGAACTCCGGGGGAAGCCCCGATCTCTCCAGCGCTCCCGTCACCTGCCCGACCAGGTCGGAATGGACAAGCTGCCGTCCCGAGAGGTTCACGGCGACCCTCAGGGAGGAAAGTCCCGCCAGGTGCCAGGACCGGACCTGCATGCAGGCGGTCTCCAGAACCCAGGCGCCGATGGGGCCGATCAGCCCCGTCTCCTCCGCGATGGGAATAAAGCGGGCCGGAGAGATGAGCCCCATGCCGGGAAGCTCCCACCGCAGAAGGGCCTCCACCCCGATCACCCTCCCCTCCCGCAGATCGACCTGGGGCTGATAGTAGAGACGCAGCTCCTCGCGATCCAGGGCCCGGCGCAGGCGGCTCTCCAGCACCAGGCGCTCCACCGCCCTCTGGTTCATCTCCCGGGAGAAGAACTGGAAATTGCTCCGCCCCCTCTCCTTGGCCACGTACATGGCCGTGTCGGCGTTCTTCAGCAAGGCGTCGACATCCTCCCCGTCCATGGGAAAAAGGGCGATGCCGATGCTGGAGGAGCAGTAGACCTCCTGGCCATCGAGGTCGTAGGGGACGGACAGGGACTCCAGGACCTTGCGTGCCGCCTGTCCGCCGCCATCCCCCTTGTGGACGGCGGGAAGGATCAGGACGAACTCGTCCCCCCCCAGCCGGGCCACGGTGTCGGCGCTGCGCACGCACTCCTGCAGGCGCTCGGCCACCGCTTTGAGCAGCAAGTCTCCGCATTCGTGACCGAGGGTGTCGTTGATCCCCTTGAAGCGGTCGAGATCGAGAAAGAGAACTGCCACCTGCCGATCATCCCGCCGGGCCTGGGCCAGAACCTGGCCGAGACGATCCTTGAGCAGGGTACGATTCGGAAGCCCCGTCAGGCTGTCGTAGTAGGCCAATTTTTCAATCTGCTCCTCGGCCCTGCGCCGCTCCGAGATATCCCGGGAGAGGCTGACCACCGACGTGACGGAGCCGTCGGGGGCGAACTCGGGGAAAATCCTGCACTCGAAGACGGCAATCCGCCCCGCCTCCAATGGGAGTTTCAGCTCCACCAGGCCCACCCTCCCCGTCCGGAAGACCTCATCCATGGAGGCCTCGTAAAGGCGATTGGTCTCGGGGGGGAAACCGAGCTCGTCGTGGGTGCGACCGACATATTCCGGGGGAGCGAGGGGGCGGAAGGCGGTGCAGGCGGGGTTGATGTAGAGATACCTGAAATCGCGGTCGAAGCGGGCCACCACGTCGTGGGTGTGTTCCACCAGGGCCCTGAATTTCTCCTCGCTCTCCCTCAGGGCCGCCTCGGCAAGCTGGCGCTCTCCCATCTCGGCTTCGAGTTCCCGGTTGCGCTCCGAAAGCTCCGCCGTCCGGCGGCGAACCTGGCGCTGGAGCCACAGGGCAGCGAAGAGAAAGAGGAGCAGCCCCCCCGAGGCGGCCGGAAGGCTCCAGCGCAGCCAGGGGGAGATAATCCTGTGATCGGCCTGACCAAACCACCGATCCACCGTCCGATGGTAGGACGATTCGGGGTCCTCCTTCAGTCGTCGGAGGTAGCGGTCCAGGTCGGCCAACACCTCGGCGTGAATCCCCTTGGGGCTCGCGAATCGGACTTCCACGGGATTGAAAATGATGG
>JBFHXN010000091.1:0-8312 GCA_041598955.1 Desulfuromonadales bacterium
CCAGCACCCAAACCCCCAGTCGAAATGCTCACGGGGATGAAACCGGTCCTTGTAGGCCATCTTGGCGCAGCCCGGCACGAAATAACCGAGGTAGTAGTGGGGCAGCCCCAGGCGCTCTGCGAAGGCGATCTCCTCGAGGATGCTGAAGGTGCCGAGGCCCTTGTTTGCGTGTGCCGGATCGAAGCAGAAGTAGACGCTGCTCAGGGCATCGTCGGAGCGGTCGAGAAACCCGACACCGAGCAGTTCCTCCCCCTGGTGTATCTCCACCTGGAAACCGGGGCAGGACGGGAGAAAGAAATGGAAGAGAAATTCCTCCAGGTCGATCTGCCGTCCGAAACGGCTGCCGGAGTGAAGGCGGTAGATCTCGAAGACCCTATCGGTCAGGCGCGGGGGGCCGAAAGTCACCCGCAGGTCTCTGTTGCTCCGCAACAGTCGCCTCTGGCTGCGGGAGGGGGTGAAGCCCGGGACCGACACCCGAAGGGGAATGCAGAGCCTGCAATCCTGACAGGAGGGCCTGAAATAGTAGAGCCCGAATTTGCGCCACCCGGCGGCCAGGTAGACCGAAAGCTCTTCGGCGCTCAGATCGCCCGCCAGAAACGACTCCAGCCGCTGTTTGCGGCCGGGAAGGTAGGGGCAATCGGTGGTCTCTTCGAAGGAAGGAGGGCGGATAAGCTGCACGGCTGCTCACGGGGGCTGAGAGGATCGGTGGAGTCAGGATGACACAGGGGGCGTCGCAGGGTCAATCGCCCTGCCATGTCGTGTGTTTCAGGGCCGGGGGTTGACAGTCCTCGAAGAAATGGGAATCCTGAAGGAAAGAATCCTTCTCGATCTGCCCCGGACCCCCAAAAACAGGTCCCTTCGACGATCCCTCTCGACCTTGGGAAGAGCCCCGATGATCTCTTCGACCTCCATTCGGCAGACCCTTTCGGTCCGTGCCCCCCTGATCCATGAGGATATGGCGCTGCCCCGCGCCGCCGTGGCCCTGATCCTGCGCGAAAGGGACGATGCGGCCCCCGATCTGCTCTTCATCGAGAGGGCCCACAGGGACGGGGACCCCTGGTCGGGGGATCTGGGCTTTCCCGGGGGCAAGGTCGAGGCTCTGGACGTTTCGCCGCGCCGGGCCGCCGAACGGGAGACCCTGGAAGAGGTCGGCCTCGAACTCCCCGAGGAGACTTTTCTCGGGCGCCTCGATGACCTTCAGGGGGCCCACCTGCCGATCGTGGTTTCCTGCTTTGTCTATGCCCTGGAGAAATCGCCCCCTCTCTCCACCGGAGAAGAGGAGGTCGTCGACGCCTTCTGGATCCCCTTGACCCTCCTGGCCGACCCGGACCGTCACCGGGCGGCCACCGTGCGGTTCCGCGACGAGATCCTGACCCGGCCGGCCATCGACCTGCTCGGCCCGGGGCGGCCCGTGCTCTGGGGGATCACCTACCGCCTGGTGGGAGACTTCCTCAACCGGCTGGGGCTCGCTCCTCCCGCCTGATCCGGGCGGGTGCCGCCGACGATCTGGCCTGGATTTTGCTGCCCCTTCAGAAAGACACGTTGCTCCGGTCCATCCGCCAGGGCTCCCATCTCTGCCCCCCAAAGGAACCACGCCATGACCTGTCCCAAATGCGGATTCGAGCAGGAAGAGGCCATCTGCTGCCTGGCCTGTGGGATCGTCGTCGCCAAATTCCTGGCCCGTCAGGCCCTGGAGGATGTGACGGAGGCACCCGCTCCCGAACCCGAACAGAAGGGGGCCCTCGGGGAGCTGCTTCTTCCCTCCCGCCCCGGGGAGAAGGGCCCTTTATTCTGGGGAAGGCTTCTGCTCCTTGTCCTTGCTGCCGTCTGGGGGGCCCGCCTCGTCTTCTCCTCCCCCTCCAGCAACGCTGCAGGGGAGAGCCTACTTCACCTGGTGAACCTCCCCTTCCACGAGGCGGGACACCTCTTTTTGCGCCCCTTCGGCCCATTCATCTCCTCCCTGGGGGGAACCCTCGGGCAACTGCTGGTCCCCCTGCTCTGCCTCGGCACCCTGCTGGTCAAGACCCGGGATCCCTTCGGAGCCTCCCTCTGCCTCTGGTGGTTCGGGGAGAACTTTCTCGACATCGCCCCCTATATCAACGATGCCCGGGCGGGCCAGCTTCCACTTCTCGGCGGCAACACCGGCGCGAACGCCCCTTATGGCTTTCACGACTGGGAATACCTGCTCACCGAGACGGGTCTGCTCCGCTTCGATCACCTTCTGGCCGGCACGGCCCACCTCATGGGAGCCCTGCTGATTCTTCTGGCCCTCGCCTGGGGAGCCCTGATCCTCCTTCGGCAGTCCTCCAGCCCCTCGCACTGATCCATCGGGGCGCCTCCCAATCCAGACCGGCATCCCTCACCGTGAAACACCCCCTCCAAGACATTGTAATTGTTTGGCTTTTTCAATCCTCCGGTTTCTGTTGACAAAGTCCGGGAAAAGCATTAATTCTCTCCTCGTCGGCATTGACCTCCCCTTTCTCCCCTGTCCCGGCTCTCATGACCGCACCCCGCAAACTCCTTGCCCTCGCCCTGGCCGTGACCCTGTTCACGGTGCGCATCGGCAGCTTTTCTCCCCAGGTGATCGCCGAGAAGATCCAGCACTTCGTCTCCGTGGCCTCGACTCTGTGCGAAGAGCAGGCGGAGACCAAGTTCCCCTACTGCAAGATCAAACGTGCCGCCCTCGATGCCGACACGGCAGCCCGGGACACGGTCTGCCTTTCCCTCTCTCCCCCCCTTGCGGCCACCCCCGAGTCGCCACCGGCCCAATTCACCCTTCCCGGGATATCCCCGGAAATATTCATCCCGCCGGAGGGTTTCTCTCCCTGCTGAGCCGGAAACTTTCCCTATCGGGGGGCGGTGCCCCCTCGCTTCTGCCATGACGATTTCTTTTCCCTGAAAGGTCCATTTCTCGATGAACGCGAAATTCACCACGACCATTCTCCTCGCCTCCAGCTGCCTTCTCCTTGCCGCCTGCGCCAAAAAAGGGCAGATGGACCAGCCCCAGCAGGCTCCCGCTCCTCCCGTGGCCGCGGCCCCGGCTCCCGTCGCGCCGGTCGCTCCCCCTGCCGAGCCCCTTCGTCTGGAGCGGATTCACTTCGAGTACGACTCCTACGTCCTGACCCCCGCGGCCCGGGCCATCCTCGCCCGTAACGCTCAGGCGCTGAAGGCCGAACCGTCCCGGAAACTCGTCATCGAAGGGCATTGCGACGAACGGGGCTCCGACGAATACAATCTCGCCCTCGGGGAGAAACGGGCCCGGGCCGCCATGAAGTACCTGGTCGACCTCGGCGTGGCCGCCAACCGCATCTCGGTGGTGAGCTACGGTGAGGAGAAGCCCCTGGCCCCCGGCCAGGAGGAGTCGGCCTGGTCGAAAAACCGTCGCGCCGAAATGCTCTAAACTGCTCGAGCGATAAAGAGAAAAGGCCGGGAGGGGGACTGCCCCTTCCGGCCTTTTTCATTTGAAGCCGACCCGATCCCTTTCGGGTGGCGAAACAGAGGAGCCCGGGACCCGGACCCTTGCGGTTTGGGGGACCAGGGGGTACAATCCCCCCCGGTGCGTTTCGCCCCATCGACCCGGGAGGCTCCCTCATGTCCATCCTATCCCTCCGCACAGCGCTCCTGTGCGCCCTCCTTCCCCTCTACCTGCTCCTTGGCGCCTGTGCGCCCCTCCTGCAGGAGCCACCCGGCGAGGAGGACCCTGAGGTCGGGCAGAGGGTAGAGCGCCTCCAGGAGAGGCTCCAGCAGCTCCAGGAAAAACTCGCCCTTCTGGAGGCCGGACAGGCCCTGGAAACCAAGGAGCGCAAGACCCCGCCCGTCTGGGAACTTCTCCCCCAACCCGGTGGGGAACCCCAGGGTTTCGGCCTCTATACCTATCTGCTCATGGCTCCCTCCGCCGAGGGTTCGGACCTGCTCCCTCCCCTGCTCGGCGCCCTCGACTCCCTCCCCTTGCGCGGGGATCTCCCCGAAGGAGCCGCCAACCGCTTCCTGGTCCCTTCCCTGGTCCCCACATCCGATTCGCCGACTCCCTGGATCTACAACTGGCAGCTCTCCGGCCTCTACCTCGCCTCCCTCGGGCCCGCCGTCGAGGGGATGGGAGGACCCCTGCTGGTCGCAAGCCACACCCCCCTTGATCCCTCACGGCCGCCCCAGGCTCCCCTGTTGATCCTCGACCTCTCGCAAGCCCGGCCTTCCTCGGCGGGAAAAGCCCTCGCCGCTTTCCAATCCCGGGTTGAACAGGGGAGTCCGCCCTACGCCCAGCTGCTCTTCCAGCTGCTGGAGCAGGCCTCCCCCGCTTACCTCGTGGTCCGGAGATCCGACAGCACCCTGCTGGTGGGATTCCTTCCTTGACGAACGACGCCTGGGAGAACCTCTGCCTGCGCTGCGGGCTCTGCTGTTTTGAAAAGTGGCTCGATGGGGATGGGAGGGTTCATCCCACCCGTATCCCCTGCCGGTTTCTTGACGTGGTGAGCCGGGAATGCAAGGTTTACCACAAGAGGCTCGAGGTCGACGAGGGGTGCATCCAACTCACCCCTGAGGTGGTGCGCAAGATCAACTGGCTTCCCGAGGAATGCGCCTACGTGAAGGCTTTGCGAAGGGAGAAGCTGGGGTAGGGTGGCTGTTTTCATCTGATGCAGAAGGGGCCCGCGCTCGCCAAAGCGCCGGCCCCTTTTGCATTGGTCCGGAAATTGCTGTCTCTCCGCTCAACAATCCTGTTTTTTTGCCCCGGCGCTCTCACCCCCTTGAGCCCGGGGCTTTTTTTATTTTCATCCCTTCCGTCCGGAGAACTTCCGGCCGAAAAAAGTCACCATCTGTCCCACCTCCGGCACCCTCAGAAGCATGCACCCTCCCAGAAAAACACCCCCTCCGGCGAGGATGGCCAGGGCGAGCACGGCCGCCTTGAGCCAGCTCTGCCCCACCACCGCCCAGGGACCGAGCTGAAGGACGAGCCAGGCAGCCACGGCCATGGCCAGGGTCGCCGGAACGGCCTTTCCCAGGGAGCCGACCACGGTGGAGAGACCGAGTCGCCCCAGCTTGCGCCGCAGGGCCCAGACCAGAACGGCGCTGTTGAAAACCGAGGAGAGGGTCAGGGCCAGGGCCAGACCCGTGTGGGTGAGGGGCCCCATGAGCAGAAGGCCCAGGGCGGCGTTGACCAGGAGGGTCCAGAAGGAGATCCAGACGGGGGTGCGGGTATCCTTCAGGGCGTAGAAGGTCGGCACCACAACCCGGCTGATCCCCACGAAAATGAGCCCGGGCGCGTAGGCGGCCAACGCATAGGCCGCCTGACGGGCGTCTTCGAGTGAGAATTCGCCCCCCAGGAAGAAGAGGCTGTAGGAGGGCAGGGCGCAGAGCATGAGACCCACGGCCGCCGGGAGGGTTCCCAGGGTGATCAGGACCAGGGCGAAGCGCAGCGACTCCTTGAGAGCCTCCCGGTCGCCGGAGGAGGCCTGGCGGCTCATGGCCGGGAGCACCGCCTGAGCCAGGGAAACGATGAATATCCCCTGGGGAAACTCGAAGAGCCTCTGTCCGTAATAGAGGTAGGAGACGCTCCCCTCGGGGAGGAAGGAGGCGAGTAGCCTCGTGACCACCACGTTGATCTGGTAGATGGCCACCCCCACCAGGCCGGGGAGCATCAACCGGGCCACCCTCACCACCGCCGGGTGGCGAAAGGAGAAATCGAACCGGAGGCGGATCCGGTGCCGGGCGAGGACGGGCACCTGGAGCAGCAGTTGGGCCACACCGCCGATCAGCACACCCACGGCCAGGGCGGTGATGGGAAGCTCGAGAAAAGGGGCGAGCAGAAGGGCGCAGAGGATCATCGCCAGGTTGAGGAGAAGTGGCGAGAGGGAGGGGAGAAAGTAGTGGCCGAAGAC
The DNA here is from genome assembly GCA_041598955.1 of Desulfuromonadales bacterium. Classification (GTDB taxonomy): domain Bacteria; phylum Desulfobacterota; class Desulfuromonadia; order Desulfuromonadales; family JBFHXN01; genus JBFHXN01. The sequence continues at coordinate 5,874 of JBFHXN010000091.1, forward strand.
GTTGAGGACCCCGGTCAGCAGGGCCAGCAGGCTCACCAGGAGGATGTAGGGGAACATCACCCGGTTGAGGAAATCGGTCAGCTCGAGCTTCCCCTCCACGGCCCCGAAGCCGTAGCCGATGGCCTTGACCACCCAGGGGGAGAGAAAGATACCGGCCAGGGTCACCACCACCATCACCAGCAGCAGCAGGGTCCAGCAGATATTGACGACCCGGTCGGCCTCCTTGCGCCCCTCTTTGTGCAGCACCTCGGAAAAGGTCGGCACGAAGGCCGCGGTGAGGGAGCCTTCGGCGAAAAAACGCCGAAGCAGATTGGGGATGGTGAAGGCCATGAAGAAGGCGTCGGTGGCGAAACCGGCGCCGAAGAGCCTCCCCACCAGGATGTCGCGGGCCAGCCCCGCCACCCTGCTGAGCCCCGTGGCTATCCCCATGACCCCCGTGGCCCTCGCGATCTGTCCCTTCTCGCTCTCTCCCATCGCCTGCCTTTTCCTCCACCGGGATTCACCGGTCGGCCTATCTGGCTGAAAATACTTGATTAATGTTATTTAATCACCAAAAAATGGTGCTTAACTCATCAAAAGACAACAGTAATTTTTGATTTGATTGGAAAGATTTTAACTTGACTTCCCCCGGGACGGGTGCTATAAATTCGCACTCGCTGGGAAGAATTAAAATATCCGGGGAAACCCACAGAGATCAGAGCAGGGAGGAAAAATTGGCCAATCACAAGTCGGCAATCAAGAGGATGAAACAGAACGCGGTGCGCAACGCCCGCAACACCCATATCCGCTCGACCATGCGCACCTACGTCAAGCAGGTCCGCGAAGCCGTCGCCGAGGGGAACGCCGAGGCGGCCCGCACCGCCCTCGTCCGCGCCGTCCCCTTTATCGACAAGGCGGCCACCAAGGGTGTCATTCACGGCAACACCGCCAGCCGCAAGATTTCCCGTCTCACCAAGCTGGTCGACGCCCTCCAGTAGGGATCGGCAGCCAGCAACAGAACCATCAAGGGGTCCTTCGGGACCCCTTTTTTCATGCCCGGCGCCCGGTTCCGGCCAGCTCCAGCAGCAGAGTTTCGAGAATGGCCGCGGGGTGGGCTCCGCTCGACTTGAGGGAGAGATCGGCGGCGAGAAAGAGCTCGAAAGCCCGGCGGCACTGGGCTCCCGAGAAGTGCCGGGCCTGGGCCAGAACCCCATCGAGAAAGTAGGGGTTGATGCCGATCAACTTGGCCATCTGCCCCCGGGAGGTCCCCTGGTCGAGAAGCTCCCGGGCCTTCCAGATCTGCCGGAAGTGGCGCACCAGCATGGTCAGGATGACCAGGGGAACGGCCCCTTCCTCCAGCATCCGGTGGAGAAGACGCAGGGCTTCGCCGGCCTGTCGTCCCCCGACGGCGTTGGTGAGGTCGAAAATGCTCTCGGCGCGAGTGTCGGAGACGATGGCCGCCACGTCGGCCACGTCGGCCAGGCTCTTCTCCCCCAAAAAGGTGAAGAGCTTGACCAACTCGCCGTGGACCTCCTGCAGGTTGGTGCCGACCCGCCGGCAGAAGAGGGCCAGCGCATCCTCCGTGAGGGCCCGGCCGGCCGCGGCGGCCTGCTCCTTGACGAAACCGGGAAGCTGGTTGTCGTAGATCCCCTTGAACTCCACAAGGGCCCCGCCCTTCTTGAAGTCCTGGAAGAATTTGCGACGGCCGTCGATCTTGTCGGCTGTGAAGACCAGCACCGTCTCGGGGGCGGGATCCTTGAGATAGGGAAGCAGGGCGTCGAGTTCGGCGGCGCTGAGTTGCTGGGCGTCGCGCACCACCACCAGGCGCCGGGGGGAGAAGACCGGCAGGGTGGAGGCCGCATCGAGGATGTCGGCCGAGGATGCCGCCCGGCCGTCGAGGAGGGTCAGGTTGAAGTCCCTGGCCTCCGGGGGGACCACCTGCTCGCGAATGCGCCCCAGGGCCTGCTCGAGCAGGAAGGTCTCGGCCCCGTAGAGAAAGAGCAGCGGCGGAAGGCGGTGCCCCTCGATCGCCTTGTTGAGTTCACCAGGGGTCATCCCCCCTCCCCTTTCAGAAGCTCTCCAGCATCCGCCGGTAGAGCTCTTCGGCCAGCCGCTCCCCGATCACGCCGATGGCGGCCGTCTCGTTGTCCTCCTGCAGGGCCTTGTCGTCGCTGGCCAGATATTCCTCCGTCCAGGACGCCCCTCCCTTCCAGAGGGCCTTGCCGTCCCGGGAGCGGCGCAGCTGGGCGCTGGCCCTCATCTCCGAGCGGTACTCGACGATGGCGTCGAGCCGGTCATAGGCGATGGCCCCCGTGGAATAGCCGTTGATCTCCCCGGAGAGAACCGCGTCGGCCTCCTCCCGCCGGTCGGTGACGGTGAAGACCCCTCCCCGGGCGATCTCGCTCACCAGGTGGTCGGTCACCCCGTTTTCCAGAAAGGGCTCCAGGGTGCGGTTCTCGA
>JBFHXN010000092.1:0-8268 GCA_041598955.1 Desulfuromonadales bacterium
CTACGTGGCTGGGCACTCCCTGGGGGAGTATTCGGCCCTGGTCGCCGCAGGGGCCATCGGTTTCGCCGACGCGGTGCGGACCGTTCGCAAGCGAGGGGCTTTCATGCAGGAAGCGGTTCCTGTCGGGACCGGATCCATGGCCGCTGTCATGGGTCTTGAACGGGAGGCACTCGAGGAGGTCTGCCGCGAAGCGGCGCAGGGTGAGATCGTCTCCCCGGCCAACTTCAACAGCCCCGGTCAGGTGGTGATCGCCGGCCACACGGCCGCCGTCGAGCGGGCCGCCGAGCTAGCCAAGGGCAAGGGCGCCAAACGGGCCCTTCTTCTTCCGGTGAGCGCCCCGTTCCATTGCCAACTGATGGTTCCCGCCGGGGAGCGGCTGCGGGTCGTACTCGAGCAGGTGACCGTCTCCGACCCCCAGGTTCCCGTTGTGACCAATGTCGAAGCCTCCCCGAACCAGAAGGCCTCGCGGGTTCGGGATCTGCTCGTGGCCCAGGTCAGCGCCCCTGTGCGCTGGGACGAATCGGTGACCCGGATGGCGGAACTCGGCGTCGACCGTTTCGTGGAGATCGGCCCCGGAAAGGTCCTCTCAGGGCTGGTCAAGCGCATCGCCAAGGGCGCCGCCGCCCAGAGTGTCGAAGACCTCTCGGGCCTTCGGGCTCTGTAGGAGATGGAGAATATGCTCAAGGACAAGGTTGCCATCGTCACCGGAGCTTCCCGCGGCATCGGAAAGACCCTCGCCCTCAGCCTTGCCGGAGAAGGGGCCAAGGTCGTTCTCTCCGCCCGCAACGCCGAGGCCCTCGAAGCCCTGGCAGCGGAGATCATCGCCCAGGGTCGAGAGGCGATTGCCGTCCCCGGGGACGTCTCGGTGAGTGGCGACGCCGATCGCCTCATCGAGCAGGCGGTGGCAAAGTTTGGTCGCGTCGATATACTGGTCAACAATGCCGGCGTGACCCGTGACGGCCTGCTGCTGAGGATGAAGGACGATGATTGGGACGCCGTTCTCGACATCAACCTCAAGGGGGCCTTTCTCTGCACCCGGGCAGCGGCCAAGGTGATGAGCAAGCAGAAATATGGCCGCATCATCAACATCTCCTCGGTGGTCGGGGAGATGGGCAACGCCGGCCAGGCCAACTACTGCGCGAGCAAGGCAGGCCTTCTCGGTCTCACCAAATCGGTGGCCCGGGAACTCGCCCGCCGCAACGTCACGGTCAATGCGGTTACGCCTGGCTTCATCGTCACCGACATGACCGACGGGCTTCCCGAGAAGGCTCGCGAAGAGCTGGCCGCGCAGATTCCCCTGGGACGCTTCGGCGACCCTGCAGATATCGCCCATGCCGTCGTCTTTCTGGCCTCCGAGCGCTCCGGGTACATCACCGGGCAGGTTCTCGGGGTCAACGGCGGCATGTATATGTGAACCATCCGGTCTAGGATCGGCTAGAAAACAACAAAAGGAGGTTAGAACATGGCTTCGATCGCTGAGCGCGTGAAACAGATCGTGGCTGAGCAGCTGGGGGTGGATGAGGATCAGGTCACCACCGAGGCGTCCTTCATGGAGGACCTCGGCGCTGACTCTCTCGACACCGTGGAGCTGGTCATGGCCCTCGAGGAGGAGTTCGATATCGAGATCTCCGACGAGCACGCCGAGAAAATCCAGTCCGTTCAGGACGCCATCGATTACATCACCGAGCACACCTGATGCAGTTGTCATGGAGGGGGGTCTTGCGCCCCCCTCCATCACATCCCCTGCCGCACGCCTGCAGGGGGGCAACGTCTTACACCGACCCATCCTTGATGCGCCCCTGCGGGGCGCGAACATAGATCCGTCAGAACGAGCTTCCCAACTGATCACGCGGAGGGACTGAGATTATCATGCGCAGAGTCGTTGTTACCGGCGTTGGACTTGTATCCCCCCTGGGAACCGGGGTGGAGAAGAACTGGCAGGCCCTGACCAATGGGGTGTCGGGTATCGACAGGATCACCCGTTTCGACGCTTCCGAGCTGCCCACTCAGATCGCCGGGGAAGTCAAGGACTTCATCGCCGAGGACTGGATCGACAAGAAAGAGATCAAGAAGATGGATCTCTTCATCCAGTACTCCCTCGCGGCGGCCGAGATGGCCATGCAGGATTCGGGGCTGAAGATCACCGAGGAGAACGCCGAGATGGTCGGCGTCCTCGTCGGCGCCGGCCTCGGCGGCCTGCCGACCATCGAGAAATACCACGCGGCGATGATGGAAGGGGGCTACAAGAAGGTCTCCCCCTTCTTCATCCCCATGCTGATCATCAACCTGGCGCCCGGGCACATCTCCATCCGCTTCGGAGCCAAGGGGCCCAACCTCTCCTCGGTCTCGGCCTGCGCCACGGGGACCCATTCCATAGGGGATGCCTACCGGATGATTCAGCGCGGCGACGCCGACGCCATGATCGCCGGGGGAACTGAATCGACGGTGACTCCGCTGGGCGTGGGGGGCTTCAACGTGATGAGGGCCCTTTCAACCCGCAACGACGATCCCAAGGCGGCCAGCCGTCCCTTCGAGAAGAACCGGGACGGTTTCGTCCTGGCCGAGGGGGCCGGTATCGTCGTGCTGGAGGAGTACGAAGGGGCCAAGAAGCGCGGCGCCAAGATCTACGGCGAGGTCTGCGGCTACGGCCTCTCCGCCGACGCCTATCACCTCACCGCACCGGCTCCTGAAGGGGAGGGGGCTGCGCGCTGCATGAAGATGGCTCTGCGCACCGCAGGGGTCAATCCCGAGGCTGTCGATTACATCAACGCCCACGGCACCTCCACCCCCTTCAACGATCTCTACGAGTCCAAGGCGATCAAATCGACCTTCGGCTCCCATTGCAAAAAGCTCATGGTGAGCTCCACCAAGAGCATGACCGGGCACCTGCTCGGCGCCGCCGGAGGTATCGAGGCGGTCTTCAGCCTTCTGGCCATGGAGCGCGGGGTTGTTCCCCCGACCATCAACTACCAGGAGCCCGATCCCGAGTGCGATCTGGACTATGTCCCCAACGAGGCCCGTCAGGCCAAGGTGAATATCGCCATCTCCAACTCCTTCGGCTTCGGTGGGACCAACGCCACCCTGCTTTTCAAGAAAATCTGAGATGGGGACGATCCTGATCGCCAGCGACCATGGCGGCCTGCTTCTCAAGGACGCGGTCCGCGATTTCCTCAAGGAGCGCGGGCTCCAGGTCGAGGATCTCGGCACCGACAACGGCGAGTCGGTCGACTATCCCGATTACGGCGAGAAGGTCGCCCGGGCCGTCTCCCGGGGGGAGGCCGAAATGGGTCTGCTGGTCTGCGGGACGGGGATCGGGATGTCCATCGTCGCCAACAAGTTTCCCCGCGTTCGCGCCGCCCTGGCCACCGACGAGTTCACGGCACGGATGTCCAAGGAGCACAACAACGCCAACATCCTCGTCCTCGGCGGGCGGGTCCTAACCCCCGAACAGGCCCGCAGGATGGTGGAGGTCTGGCTCGATGCCCGCTTTGAAGGGGGGCGCCACAGCAAGCGCCTCGAGAAGATCGCCCTGATCGAGAGTCAGCTTCGGGAAGGGTCGCTCTAGTCCACTCCGGTACAGCGGGCAGGCCCTCGGCCTGCCCTTTCCATTTGGGTCGCCTCACGGCGGCGGCCGACCAAACCGCTATTCCTCGGGAGGATTACAAGAAGATGTCCGACCTGCTCAAGAGTTTCGATCCGGAAATCGCCGCATCCATCCGTCGGGAGACGGAGCGCCAGGAATACAGCCTGGAGTTCATCGCTTCGGAGAACTTCGTCAGCGAGGCCGTTCTGGAGGCCCAGGGTTCGGTCCTCACCAACAAGTATGCCGAAGGCTATCCGGGCAAGCGCTACTACGGCGGCTGCGAGTTCGTCGACGAAGCCGAGCAGCTGGCCATCGACCGGGCCCGCGAGCTCTTCGGAGCCGAACACGCAAATGTCCAGGCCCACTCGGGCTCCCAGGCCAACATGGCGGTCTACTTCTCCGTCTGCCAGCCGGGGGATACGGTCCTGGGGATGAATCTCGCCCATGGCGGCCATCTCACCCACGGCTCCCCCGTCAACTTCTCCGGCAAGCTCTTCAACATCGTCCCCTACGGGGTCAAGCGGGAGACCGGTACCATCGACTACGAAGAGGTCGAGCGACTGGCCCTCGAGCATCGCCCCAAGCTGATCGTCGTGGGTGCCAGCGCCTACCCGCGGACCATCGATTTCGAGGCCTTCCGGCGCGTCGCCGACAAGGTCGGCGCCCCGGTGATGGTCGATATGGCGCACATCGCCGGGCTCGTGGCGGCAGGAGAACATCCCAGCCCCGTCCCCCATGCCGAGTTCGTCACCTCCACGACCCACAAAACGCTCCGGGGGCCCCGCGGCGGCCTGATCCTCTGCCGGGAGGAATTCGCCAAAAAGCTCAACAGCAACATCTTCCCCGGCATCCAGGGCGGACCCCTCATGCATGTCATCGCCGCCAAAGCGGTGGCCTTCCGCGAGGCACTCTCGCCGGAGTTCAAGGGGTACGCCCAGCAGGTGGTCAAGAATGCCCGGGCCCTGGCCGGTGCACTGGTTGAGAAGGGTTTCAAGCTGGTCTCCGGAGGCACGGACAATCACCTGATGCTTCTCGATTTCACCGGCACCGAACTGACCGGCAAGGTCGCCGAGGAGACCCTCGAGCACGCGGGGATCACCGTCAACAAGAACGCCGTCCCCTTCGACACCCGGTCCCCCTTCGTCACCTCCGGCATTCGCATCGGTACGCCGGCCACCACCACGAGGGGCCTCAAGGAGGCCGAAATGGTCCGGATTGCAGACTGGGTGGCGCGGGCCCTGGAGAACGTCGGCAAGGAGAAGGAGCTCGCTGCCATCCGGGCCGAGGTGCGGGAGCTCTGCAAGGCCTTTCCCCTCTATGCCCACCGGCTGCGGTAAATGAACCGCCCCTCCTGGGAAGAGTACTTCATGGAAATCACCCGGCTGGTGGCCAGGCGCTCGACCTGCCTGCGCCGCCAGGTCGGGGCCGTGGTGGTCAAGGAGAAAAACATCCTTGCCACCGGCTACAACGGAACGCCCTCGGGGATCACCCACTGCTCCGAAGTGGGGTGCCTGCGCCAGCGGCTGAATGTCCCCTCCGGTGAGCGCCATGAACTCTGCCGGGGCCTCCATGCCGAACAGAACGCCATCATCCAGGCAGCCAAGCATGGGGTGAACATCAGCGGTGGTACCCTTTACTGCACCAATTTCCCCTGCGTCATCTGTTCCAAGATGATCATCAACGCCGGCGTGGAGAGGATCGTCTATCTCGAGGGCTATCCCGACGAGCTCTCCCGGGAGATGCTCGAGGAGGCCGGAATCGAAATTCATTCCTACGCTCCCGCGCCCGGAACCGAAGGAGTGTCCGGATGAAATGTCCCTTCTGCGGTTTTGCCGACACCAAGGTCATCGATTCGCGCCTCGGCAAGGAGGGGAACAATATCCGCCGCCGGAGGGAGTGCATCGACTGCGAACGGCGCTTCACCACCTATGAGAGGATCGAGGAAACCCTTCCCCTGCTGATCAAGAAGGACGGGCGGCGGGAGCCCTTCGATCGCCACAAGATCATTGCCGGCATGCAGAAGGCCTGCGAGAAGCGCCCCGTCTCCATCGCCACCATCGAAAAGGTGGTGGACCGCCTTGAGCAGAGCTTCCAGGAGTGCGGCGAGAAGGAGATCGATGCGAGCCGCGTCGGGGAGGCTGTGATGGATGCCCTGCGGGAGATCGATCAGGTGGCCTACGTGCGTTTCGCCTCGGTTTACCGGCAGTTCAAGGACATCAACGAATTCATGCTCGAGCTCAAGGGGATTCTCGACAAGGTCGAGGGGACTGCCAAGAGCTGATCCCGCTTCCCCTCGGAGGGGCCGACACTCCTCTGCCTTTTTTCCCCCGCCGGGGAGATCCTCCCATCGGATGATATGACCACGATCGCCGCCGAGCAGTTCATGCAGCGAGCCCTCGACCTCGCCCGACGGGGAGAGGGGCGCACCCGTCCCAACCCTCCCGTCGGGGCGCTGGTGGTGAAGGGGAACGAGGTGGTCGGGGAAGGGTTTCATCCCAGGGCCGGGGAGCCTCACGCCGAGATTTTCGCCCTGCGCCAGGCCGGAGAAGGGGCCCGCGGCGCCGATCTTTTCGTCACCCTGGAGCCCTGCTCCCACCGGGGTCGCACCGGCCCCTGCACCGAGGCGATACTCGCCGCGGGGATCCGGAGGGTTTACGTCGGCACGACCGACCCCAATCCCCTGGTCAACGGAGCCGGCATCAGGCAGCTCCGGGCCGCGGGGCTGGAGGTCGAAACAGGCCTCCTCGGCGCAGAGTCTGCCCGCCTGATCGCCCCCTTCGCCAAGCATGTGACCAGCGGACTCCCCTTCCTCATCCTCAAGGCCGCCCTCACCCTCGACGGCTTCACCGCCACCTCGGCAGGCGATTCCCAGTGGATCAGCGGCGAGGAGAGCCGTCTCGAGGTTCACCGGCTGAGGGATCGGGTCGACGGCATTCTGGTCGGCTCCGGGACGGTGCTGGCCGACGACCCCAGGCTGACCACCCGACTTCCCGAAGGGGGGCGGGACCCCGCACGAATCGTCGTCGATTCCCGGCTTCGGATCCCCGAGGATGCGGCCCTGCTCCATCTGGAATCCCCGGCTCCCACCCTTCTCGCCACCACCGGTCAGGCCGATCCCGATCGCCTCCGGCGACTGCGGGACCTCGGCCACGAGGTTCTGGTCCTCCCCGCACTTGACGGACGGGTCGATCTCGGGGCTCTTCTGGCCGAACTGGGCCGCCGGGGCCTGCAGAGTCTGCTGGTGGAAGGGGGAGGGACCCTCAACGGGGAGCTCTGGCGGCGGAGCCTCATCGACAGGGTCATGCTCTTTCTCGCCCCCCTTGTTCTGGGAGGCGGCGATGGGCGAGGTCTATTTAGCGGCCCCGGTCCCTTGCGTCTCTCCGACGCCGTTCGTCTCGAGGGGCTTCGGGTGCGCCGCTGCGGAGAGGACTTTTTGCTGGAAGGGGAGGTGAGGCCATGTTCACCGGGCTGATCGAAGACGTCGGCTCCGTCCAGGAGGTTCGCAGGGGAGAGGCGGGAATGGTCCTCAAGGTGGCCACCGCCCTCTCCATGGACGAAATCGGGATCGGCGACAGCGTGGCCGTCAACGGGGCCTGCCTGACGGTGACGGCCAGGGGCGCCGGATCTTTTCTGGCGGACGTCTCTCCGGAGAGCCTCGAGCGCACCACCCTCGGGGGGCTCGCGGTCGGGGCCCGGGTCAATCTGGAGAGGGCCCTGCGCCTCTGTGACCGGCTCGGCGGCCACCTGGTCAGCGGCCACATCGATTGCCAGGCGACCGTCAGGGAGCGTCGGTCGGACGGCAACGCCGTGCGCTTTGCCTTTCGCATGGAAGGCCCCGTCCTTCGCTTTGTTGTGGAAAAGGGCTCCATCTGCATCGACGGCATCAGCCTCACGGTCAACGAGGTGGGTCGCGACGGCTTCTCCGTCGCCATCATCCCTCACACCCTGGGGCGCACCACCCTCGACGAGCGCCGGGTCGGTGACCGGGTCAACATCGAGACCGATCTGCTCGGCAAGTACGTGGAGCGCCTCCTCGAGGGGCGAGGGGGCTCCCGGGAAGGGGGGCGCATCGACCTCGAACTGCTTGCCAAGCATGGATTTCTGTGACATAGTTCGCAGCTACCGAAGGAGCCCCAACCATGCCCATAGCCAAGATAGAAGCCGCCCTGGAGGACATCCGGCAGGGGAAAATGGTCATTCTCGTCGACGACGAGGACCGGGAGAACGAGGGTGACCTCGCCATGGCCGCCGAACTGGTCACTCCTGAAGCCATCAACTTCATGGCCAAGGAAGGGCGCGGCCTGATCTGCCTCTCCCTCACCCAGGAGAGGGCCGATTTTCTGGAGCTTCCCCTGATGGTGCAGGAGAACAGCTCCTCCTTCGGCACCGCCTTCACCGTCTCCATCGAAGCCCGCCGCGGGGTGACCACCGGCATCTCCGCCGCCGACCGTGCCCGGACCGTGCAGGTGGCCATCGCCGAGGAAACGACCTCCAAGGATCTGGCCCGCCCGGGGCATGTCTTTCCCCTTCGGGCCAAGAAGGGGGGGGTGCTGGTGCGCGCGGGGCAGACCGAGGGGTCCGTCGATCTCGCCCGCCTGGCCGGGCTCAAGCCCGCCGGCGTGATCTGCGAGATCATGAATGACGACGGCACCATGTCGCGGATGCCCCAGTTGAAGGAATTTGCC
>JBFHXN010000093.1:0-8260 GCA_041598955.1 Desulfuromonadales bacterium
CGGCGCAGGATGATGAGCGAGGTTCCCAAGGCCGACGTGGTGATCACCAACCCCACCCATCTCTCCATCGCCATCTCCTACCGTCGGGAGAAGATGGCCGCCCCCCAGATCGTCGCCAAGGGGGCCGATCACATCGCCATGCGCATCCGGGAGATCGCCCGGGAGAACGGGGTTCAGACGGTGGAGAACGTGCCGGTGGCCCGGGCCCTCTACCGCTCGGAGGTGGGGGAGGCCGTTCCGGAGGAGCTCTACAAGGCGGTGGCCGAAGTCCTCGCCTACGTCTACAGCCTCAAGGGAGTTAAACGATGAACGGGACAGCGTTGAGGGAGAACAACTGGTCGGAGATGCTGCTGCGCAGCGACGTGCTGGTGGCGGTGGGGCTGGTCACCATCCTGATGGTGATGATCATCCCCGTGCCGCCGATCCTGCTCGATCTCTTCCTCGCCCTCAACATCACCATCTCCCTGCTCATCCTCATCGTCTCCCTCTACACGGTGCGGGCCCTCGACTTCGCCGTCTTCCCCGCCCTGCTGCTGGCCACCACCCTTTTCAGGCTCTCCCTCAACGTCGCCTCGACCCGGCTGATCCTGCTGCGGGGCAACGAGGGGCCCGCCGCCGCCGGCTCGGTCATCCAGTCCTTCGGCCAGTTCGTGGTGGGGGGCAATTACGTGGTCGGCATCGTCATCTTCGTCATCCTGGTGGTGATCAACTTCCTGGTCATCACCAAGGGGGCCGGCCGGGTGGCCGAGGTGGCGGCCCGCTTCACCCTCGACGCCATGCCGGGCAAGCAGATGGCCATCGACGCCGACCTCAACACGGGGCTGATCACCGACCAGGAGGCCCGCCAGAGGCGCCAGGACGTGGCCCGGGAGGCCGACTTCTACGGGGCGATGGACGGCGCCAGCAAGTTCGTGCGGGGGGACGCCATCGCCGGCATCCTCATCACCCTGATCAACATCAGCGCCGGCTTCGTCATCGGGGTGCTGCAGAAGGGGATGCCCGCCATGAAGGCGGCCCAGAACTACACCATCCTCACCGTCGGGGACGGCCTGGTGGGGCAGATCCCGGCCCTGATCATCTCCACCGCCGCCGGCATCCTGGTCACCCGCAGCGCCGGCAGCGGCGACTTCGGATCGGAGCTCAAGGAGCAGTTCGCCCTTCACCCCCGGGCCCTCTGGGTTGTGGCGGGGATGCTCTTCGCCTTCTCCCTCATCCCGGGGCTGCCGAAGGTCTCCTTTTTGGTGCTTTCGGCCCTGACCGCCTTCATCGCCTACCGGGTGCAGCTGGCCCGCCGGAACTCCCTGCTCCCCGAGGAACCGGAGGAGGCCAGAGCCGAGGGGCCGCAGGAGGAGAACTACGAGCAGATCATGGCCGTCGATCTGCTGGAGCTCGAGGTCGGCTACGGGCTCATCCCCTTCGTCGACGCCACCCAGGACGGGGAGCTGCTCACCCGCATCCGCTCCATCCGCAAGCAGTTCGCCCAGGATATGGGGTTCATCGTGCCGCCGGTGCACATCAAGGACAACCTCCAGCTCAAGCCCAACGAGTACGCCATCCTCCTCAAGGGGGTCCGCATCGCCGGCGGGGAGATGCTCCCCGGGCACTACCTGGCCATGAACCCGGGGACCGCCCTGGAGCCGATGAAGGGGGTCGCCACCACGGAGCCGGCCTTCGGCCTGCCCGCCAGCTGGATCTCCGAGGAGAAGAGGGAGAGGGCCCAGATCGCGGGCTACACCGTCGTCGACTGCACCACGGTCATGGCCACCCACATCAGCGAAATCATCAAAAGACACGCCCACGAGCTGCTCGGCCGCCAGGAGGCACAGAACTTGCTCGATACCCTTTCCAAGCGCTATCCGAAGCTGGTGGAAGAGGTGGTGCCCGAACTTTTGACACTGGGAACGGCCATGAAAGTTTTTCAGAACCTTCTGCGGGAGCAGGTTTCCCTCCGCGACCTGCGGACCATCCTCGAGGCGATGGCCGACTGGGCCCCCAGCACCCGGGACCCGGAGCTGCTCACCGAGCATGTCCGGCAGGCCCTGGGGCGCTCCATCAGCACCGGTTTCAGCACCGACCGCAGCGTGCTGCCGATCCTCACCTTCGACCCGGCCACGGAGACGACCCTTCAGAAGGCTGTCCAGCACTCGGGGGGGAGCAGCTACCTCGCCATCGACCCGGCCCAGGCCCGCACCCTGCTCGAGCGGCTGAGCCACTGCGTGCAGGAGTTCAGCGGCGGCTCCCAGCCCGTCCTGCTCTGCCCTCCGGGGCTTCGTCCCCATGTCAAAAGGTTGACTGAACGTTATCTTCCGCACCTGGCGGTTCTCTCCCACAACGAGATCGCGCCCCACCTCAAGGTGCAGTCCCTCGGAACGGTGAGCCTCCATGCAAGTTAAGGTCTTCGAAGCCGACAACATGGCCTCCGCCCTCAAGAAGGTCAAGGAAGCCCTCGGGCCCGAGGCCCTCATCGTCTCCACCCGCACGGTGCGCAAGGGGGGGCTGGGGCTGCTCGGCAAGCCGGTGCTGGAAGTGACCGCCGCCGTCGAGCCCGGCTCCGCTCCGGGTCGCAAAGAGGGAGAAGAATCCAGCATCCCAACGACCTCAGCCTCGCCGCGGGAGGGGGCGACCCTCCCTCAGCCGGGGCGGCACTACGGGGCGGCCGACGATCCCCTCAGCTACGAGGACCTCTGGCGCCGCCGCAAGGTCATCGATCCCCTCGAGGAGGAGGTGCGCGACATCAAGGGGCGCCTCTCGGGCCTCGATCTCGACGCCCTGCGGGGGGAGATCAGCGAGCTCAAGGCCCTGGTCCGGGGAACCGTCGCCAAGGCTCCCACCGCCCCGGGCCCTTCGGGGCCGGCCCCCAGTCGCAGAATCGCCCAGCTGAAGGAAGTCCTCGCGGCCTGCGGGGTGGATCCCGGGGTGGCCGACCAGGTGGTTCGCCGGGGGATGGAGCGTATCGCCTCGGGAGAGAAGCCGGCGACCGTGGAAGGGTTCCTCCATCCGGTGATCGCAGGCATGGTGAAGGTCAGCGGTGGATTCTCAACCCCTCCGGGGGGGCAGCGCCGCATCGCCCTGGTGGGCCCGACGGGGGTGGGGAAGACCACCACCATCGCCAAGCTGGCGGCCGAGTACCTGCTCCGGGGGGGGCGCAAGCTCGCCCTGCTCACCATCGACATCTACCGCATCGCCGCCGCAGAACAGCTCAGGGTCTACGGGGAGATCATGAACCTGCCGGTGGAGGTGATCCAGAGCCCCGAGGAGATGAGCGCCGCCCTGGCCCGCTACCGGAACAAGGAGCTGATCCTCATCGACACCGCCGGACGCAGCCCCCGCGACAAGGCGGGGCTGGAAGAACTGGCGGCCCTGCTGGGGCCCGCCTCCGGGGTGGAGAACCACCTGGTCCTCTCGGCGACGACCCGGGAGAAGGAACTCGCCGGGGCCCTGCGGCGCTTTGCTCCCCTCCAGCCCCAGAGCCTGATCTTCAGCAAGCTGGACGAGTGCGAGAGCCACGGGGCCCTGCTCAACGTGCTGCTCAAGAACAAGTATCCCCTCTCGTATCTCACCAACGGCCAGAGGGTCCCCGAGGATATCCTGGTCGCCGAACCCTCCCGCGTGGCCGGCATCATCCTCGGCAAAGGATAGGGGGTCTGGAGTCATGAACATGGCAGATCGGCACATCGACCAGGCGGGAACCCTCCGTTCCCTGAGCTCCGGCTTCTCCGCCGCCGCGGGTCCGGCCCCCCGCGAGGGAAAGCTCGCCGCCCGGGTGATCTCCGTCACCAGCGGCAAGGGGGGGGTGGGCAAGACGGCGGTGGTGGCCAACGTCGCCGTCGCCCTCGGGCGCCTCGGCCACAAGGTGCTGATCATCGACGCCGACCTGGGGCTGGCGAACATCGACGTCGTCTTCGGCCTCACCCCCAGCTACAACCTCAACCATTTCTTCGCCGGAGAGCGGAGTCTCGACGAGATCCTGGTGGAGGGCCCGGAGGGGGTCCGAATCCTGCCCGCCGGCTCGGGGGTGCAGACCTTCACCCGCCTCGACACGGCCCAGCGCCTCCGTTTTCTCGACGCCATGGAGGCCTTTCACGGGGCCTTCGACGTGGTGCTCATCGACACCGAGGCGGGGATCTCGGAAAACGTGACCTATTTCAACGTGGCCGCCCAGCAGATCCTGGTGGTGACGACCCCGGAGCCGACGGCCATCACCGACGCCTACGCCCTGATGAAGCTCCTCTCAACCCGGTACCAGGAAAAGGCCTTCAGCCTGGTGGTCAACTCGGTGAAGGACGAGGAGGAGGCCCTGGAGGTCTACCGGAAGCTGACGGTGGTCTCGGGGCGCTATCTCGACATCTCCATCGACTACCTGGGGTGCATCCCCTTCGACAAGCGGATGCACGAGGCGGTCTCCCGCCAGAGGGTGATCCTCGATCTCTTCCCCAGGGTGCGAACCAGCGGCGCCTTCGAGGCCCTCGCAGCGGCCCTCGAGGCGGCCGAGGCGCCCCACAAGGCCAAGGGCTCCTCCCAGTTCTTCTGGCGCCGGCTCCTCGGCGCGGGCCCGGGAGGCAAGGGATGAACCTCCCCTTCACCTACGCTCCGCTGCCTCCCGTTCCCGACGAGCGGGACCGGATGATCCGGGCCCACATGCCCCTGGTGCGCTTCCACGTGGAGCGCATGACCACCCAGGTTCCCTCCTTCATGACCCGCGAGGAGATGACCAGCGCGGCAACCCTGGGGCTTCTCGACGCGGCCAACCGCTTCGACCCGGCCAAGGGGGTTCTCTTCAAGACCTTCGCCGAGCAGCGGATCCGGGGGGCCATTCTCGACGAGGCCCGCCGCCTCGACTGGTTCAGCCGCACCCTGCGGGAGAAGCAGGCACGGCTCTCCTCGACCCTCGCGGAGCTGGAGGGGCGCCTCGGGCGCTCCCCCTCGGAGGAGGAGATGGCCTCGGCCCTGGGAGTGGGGCTGGAGGATTACCGCGATCTGCTGACGGAGGTGAGCCATCTGGGGTGGGTCAGCATCCACCAGACCCTCGACCAGGGGGAGGAGGGGCGCAGTCTCCTCGACGTGCTGGCCGACGGAAACGGCAGGGATCCCCTGCAGAATCTCGAGGCCCGGGAACTGGCCCGGGAGATGGCCGCCCATCTCGAGGGGCTGGGTGAGAAGGAGCGGCTGGTCCTGACCCTCTACTACTACGAGGAGCTGACCCAGAAGGAGATCGCCGAGGTCCTCTCGGTCACCGAAGGGCGGGTCTCCCAGCTCCACAGCCAGGCCCTGCTCAAGCTCAGGAACAAGCTCTCCCGGCGCCGCCGCTGAGAGGTTCCGACGGATCACCAATCCAATTCCTCTCGGGGAAAGGGGTATGACCATGGACTTCACCCGACTGATCGACATCGCCGCCTCCTCCCCCCTGATGGCCAAGGACTGGGCCTTGCTGGTCGTTGCCATGATGGCCCTGACCACGACCGCTCTCTGGGTCCGTACGACGGTTCGCCTCGCGCGGATCCAGACCGAGCCCCCCCGGGCCCGGGAACGGCTCTCACCGGGGCTCAGCGATGCCCCCGGACGTCAGCAGAAGCCTGCCTCCCCCAAGGTGGCAGCCGATGCTCCGGGAACGGGTTTCGGCAAGGGGAGCGTGCAGCTCGACCAGTTCGCTGCCACCCTGGAGCAGGCCGACATCCGGCACCGCCTCCGGCAGGGGAGCGCGTCCGGCCCCGTACCCGAGCGCTACCGTTTCGCCTCCACCCTCGCCCAAAGGGGGCTCTCCGCCGGGGAGATCGCCCAGATCCTGAAGATCCCGGCCGGCGAGACCGAGCAGCTCCTCAAGCTCGCCCGGATGACCCAGCCGGCGGCCTGAGGGGAGAACTAAAGTTTTTCCCCCCGGGCGTCGATAGGATGGACATCTCTATTTTCACCACGAGGCAACGATGAGCTCAGGAATCTACAGCGCCCTCTCCGGGGCCGTGGCACAGATGCAGCGCCTGGACGTGATCTCCAACAACCTCGCCAACATCGACACCGTCGGCTTCAAGCAGGACCGGCTTCGTTTCGAGTCGCTGCTCAAGGGGGCCGTCGTGAAGGGCGGGCGGGGGATCGACCTGGTGCGGGTGGCCGATTCGAGCCCCGATCTGAGCCAGGGAACCCTGCGCAGCACGGGAAACTCCCTCGATGTCGCCATCGACGGGGAGGGTTACCTGCGGGTCGAAGGGCCCCAGGGGGTCCTCTACACCCGCCAGGGCTCCCTGCAGCTCGACGGCGAAGGCTTTCTCCGCACCGCCTCGGGTCTGAAGGTCCTCGGCGAAAGCGGCCCCCTCTCCCTTCCGGACGCCGAGGTGCTCATCGACGAGGAGGGGAGGATTTTCCACGAGGGGAGCGAGGTGGGGCGCCTGAGCCTCTACCTGCCCGGCGCCGGCCGTCTCGAGAAGCGGGGGGAGGGGACCTTCGCCCTCTCCGGCGGAGAGGCGGTGGAGGCCGAAGGGGCGCGTCTGCTCCAGGGGAGCCAGGAGCTCTCCAACGTCAACCCCCTGCGGGAGATGGCCCACCTGATGGAAACCCTGCGGGCCTTCGAGGCCTATCAGAAGATGATGAAAACCTACGGAAACCTGGCGGCCAAGGCCGACGAACTCGGCTCCGTCGGTTGAACCCCCTGCAGAGCAAGGAGCAAAAACGATGATCAAGGCGCTTTGGACCGCAGCCAGCGGCATGGAAGCCCAGCAGCTCAACATGAACGTCATCTCCAACAACCTGGCCAACGTCAACACCACCGGCTTCAAGAAGAGCCGGGCCGACTTCCAGGATCTGCTCTACCAGACCAGCCGCACCGCCGGCAGCGCCTCCTCGGCCGAAACCGAGGTCCCCACGGGGATCCAGGTCGGCCTCGGGACCCGCACCGCCGCCGTGCAGAAGATCTTCACCGTCGGCGACATGGCGCAGACCGGCAACGAGCTCGACGTCGCCATCGAGGGGCCGGGTTTCTTCCAGGTGGCCATGCCGAGCGGCGAGACCGCCTACACCCGGGCCGGCGCCTTCAAGAAGGACGGCGATGGGCGCCTGGTCACCTCCGACGGCTACACCATCTTCCCCGAGGTCACCATCCCGGCCAACGCCACCCGCGTGGCCATCGGCGGGGACGGCACCGTGAGCGCCTATCTCGACGGCCAGTCCACCCCGACGGAGATCGGCACCCTGGAGCTCGCCAGTTTCAGCAACGCGAGCGGCCTCAACAGCATCGGCCGCAACCTCTACCTGGAGACACCCTCCTCCGGGGCCCCCGTGGCGGGCACCCCCGGCGAGGAAGGGATCGGAACCCTCTCCCAGGGCTTCCTCGAGGGCTCCAACGTCAGCGTCATGGAGGAGATGGTCGCCATGATCGCCGGGCAGAGGGCCTACGAGATCAACTCCAAGGCGATCAAGACCGCCGACGAGATGCTCCAGATGACCAACAACCTGGTCTAGCGGGGAGCCATGGGACGGATTCTCCTTCTTCTCTGCCTCGCCTTGGCTCTCGGGCCGGGCCCGGTCCTCGCCACCCCGGCGCAGGCCCCGAAAGCGGGCCCCCAGGGGTCGAGGATCGACGCCGCGGCCCTGCGGGGGATTCTCGACGCCTTCCTGGAGCAGAAGCGTCCCTTTCTTCCCCAGGCGCGGATCGGCTTCAAGAGCCTGACGCCCCCCGAACCCTTCGTTCTTCCTCCGGGCCGGATGACCACCGAGGTGATCCCCGCCGACCCCGACCTCCTTCACAGCCGGCGCTTCACCGTGATCTTCCGGGTCAACGGAGAGGTGGCGCGAAACCTGGTCCTGCGGGCCGAACTGGAGGCGATCGCCCCGGTGGCGGTGGCCGCGGGGGATCTCCAGCGGGGGATGCTCCTGACGGAGAGGGACCTCAACCTGGCCGAGGTCGACCTGGTGGAGGTGCGCCAGCCCTGCTTCGACCTCCGGGAACTGGTCGGCAAAAAGCTCAAGCGCTCCGTGCGACTGGGGGAGCCCCTGGAGCGCTCCTCCGTCGAGTTCCCCCCCCTGGTCCAGCGGGGGGAGGTGGTGACCCTGATCGCCCGGCGCGGCGCGGTGACCGTCACCGCTCGGGGAGAGGCCCGCCAGGACGGCGGGCGGGGGGAGACCATCCGGGTCCGCAACCTCGACTCCCGGCGCGACCTCTCGGGTCGGGTGGCGGGGGCGGGGCTTATCGAGATGGAGTTTTGACCATGAAGAAAATCGTCTTCGGCGGATCTCTGATCCTGGCCCTGGCCGGCGGCTGCGCCCATACCCC
>JBFHXN010000094.1:0-8212 GCA_041598955.1 Desulfuromonadales bacterium
AGATCCTTGCTGGTGAAGGCATTGTACCCCACGCCTCCGTTTTCGGCGTAGATGCGGGAGAATTCGTCCTTGACGACGAAACGGCGGTGCTCGGCCTGCAGCTCGGAGAGCCTTCCCTCGAGCTCCGCCAGATGGCCGGCGTCGGCCTTTGGCTGGCGGCGCAACGCATCGAGCTTCTCTCCCGTTTCCTCGATCGCCTCCAGAAGAGGCCGTTCTTTTTCGAAATCGCTGGTCCCCAGGGTTTTCGTCCCCTTGAAGAGCATATGCTCGAGCAGGTGGGCCACTCCCCGGTGGGCGCTCGTCTCGTGAACCGAGCCGACCCCAAGGGTGATGTAGGCGGCGAAGGTGGGGGAGTCGTGCCGCTCCACAACAAGAAGACGCAAACCGTTATCGAGGGTGAACTCGTGAACCGAATCGGCGAGGGTTGCGGCCCGGGCCGGGGCGAGCAGCAGCAGTCCGGCGAGAATCTGCAGCAAAAATAGGCGCAGAGGCTGGGAGTTGATCACAAGGGGCTCCAGGGTTGGGGAAGTGCGGGGCAGGCCTTCGGGGCCCGCCGGGGTGGGACATTGTAAACCAAAAAGAGGGGAGTGGAAACCGGAACTTTACAGCTTCAGAAGAGGGAGACCCGGACGTAGCGCTCGGGATGCTCCCGGATGTCCCGCAGAAGGGTTTCCAACTCCCCCAGGGTGGTCACCAGACGGTCATGGAGCTCTGACTCGGTCATCAGCTTCCCCGCAGTCCCTTCGCCGGCCTTCAGGGCAGCAAGCAGCCCATCGAGTTCCTCCAGGGCCTTCCGGGCCTGGCCGGCTGCCGCCAGACTCTCCCGGTAGAGGGCGGGGTCCATGACCAGCCGCCCGAGGGTTCCCTCCCCCTGGCGCATCTCCCGAGCCAGCAGCAGAAGCTCCCCGGCGGCCGCTTCCCCCTTTTCAGAAAGGCTCGAGAGACGCCGGTAGAGGGTGGGGTCGTTGAGCAGTCGGGACATGGTCCCCTCCCCCTCGGAGGCCGCGGCCAGCGCCCCCTGCAATTGACCCGAGAGCTGCACCAGGCCGTCGTAGAGAGCCGGGTCCCTGAGAAATTTCCCGAGGCTCCCCTCGCCGCTCTCCACGCTCTCCACAAGGCGCCCCAGTTTCTCGAAGGCACTGTAGGCCTCGCCCAGGGTCTCGTCGAGGCCCTGGGGAGCGACACCCCGGATCGGCCCGGGCGGAAGAGGTCCCGAGAGCTTCCCGGGCCTGATGTCGACATATTTCTCGCCGAGCAGGCCTCGGGTCCGGATGGTGACCTCAGCCCCCTTCCCCAGCCTGCGGGCCGCACTCCCCTCGATCTCCAGGGTGACGGTCACTTCGTCGGAGCGCTGGGGATGGGTGAACTCCACCTCGGCCACCGTTCCGATCACCACCCCGGAGAGCCAGACCGGAGCACCGATCTTGAGCCCCTGGACATTGGGAAGAACCACCGCCACAGTCTTCTTGGGGGAAAAGAACCTGGTCTTCTGCCCGACCATGAATATCCCAACCGACAACAGCGTCAGGGAGACGAGCAGAAAGATGCCGATGCGTACCTCGGACCAGCGGATATCGGCGCTGCGCTTCATCGCTCCACCTTCCCCTGCTCCCCCGCGAGGGCTTCCCCCGGCCGGAGAAAGCGACCGACCGCCGGCTCCGGGGAGGCCTCCATCGCCCGGCGGTTCCCCTCAAAGGCGATCCCGCCGTCATGAATCAGCATCAGCCGAGTACCCACCCGGAAGGCGCAATCGAGGTCATGGGTCACCACCACCGTCCCCTCCCCCCTCATCTGGCAGCGAAGAATCAGGTCGTTGACCAGGTGAGCCGCCACCGGGTCGAGGCCCGCCGTCGGCTCGTCGAAGAGGACGTACCGGGGGTTGACGGCGATGGCCCGGGCGATGGCCGCCCGCTTGCGCATCCCCCCGGAGAGCTGGGACGGGTAGAGATCGATGGCCTCCTCCATCCCCACCGCAGAGAGCTTATGCCTCACGATCTCCTCGACCTCTTCCTGGGAAAGGCGCCCCTCCTCGAAGAGGCGATACCCCACGTTTTCACCGACGGTCAGGGAGTCGAAGAGCGCTCCTCCCTGGAAGACCACTGCCAGCTGCCCCAGAAGCTCGATCCGCTCCCGCTCCCTCAACAGATGGATGTCGCGGCCGTCGATCCGCACCTCCCCCCGGTCCGGTTTCCAGAGGCCGAGCATGATCTTGAGGATGGTGCTTTTCCCGATCCCCGACTCCCCCAGGATGACCAAGCGGTCGGCCGGTTCTACAGAGAGGGAGATCCCCCGGAGGACTTCCCGGCCCGCCAGGGTCATATGGACTGCCTCGAGTTCGATCATCAGAAAAACACCAGGAATATCTTGGTCAGGAAAAAGTCCGACACCAGGATCGCCACCGAGGAGTAGACCACGGAGCGTTTGGTGGCGGCCCCGACACCCTCGGCGCCTCCGCGGGCCCGCAGCCCGAGATGACAGCCGATGGAGGCAATCAACAGCCCGAACACCAGGGGCTTGACGAGCCCCATGACAATATCTCTCATGCTCAAAAATTCGGTCACGGAGCGCCAGTAGAAAACGGCGTTGAGGTCGGTGGATGTACCGATGATCAGGAAACTCCCCAGCAGGGCGAGCCCATCGGCAAGAACGGTGAGCAGGGGGAGGCTGACCAGGCAGGCGATGAAACGGGGGATCACCAGTTTCTTGATCACGTCGGTCCCCTCGACGGTGTAGGCCTCGATCTGCTCGCTGATCGCCATGTTTCCCAGTTCGGCGGTGATGGAGGAACCGACCCGCCCGGCCACCATCAGAGCGGCCAACACCGGTCCCAGCTCCCGGACGATGGTGGCGCCGATCATGCCCCCCAGAAAGGAGAGGGCGCCGAATCGGCTGAGTAGGGTGACACCCTGAAGGGCGAGCACCATGCCGGTGAAGATTCCCGTCAGAAGAACGATGAAGAGAGACTCCACGCCGATCCGGTTGAATTGAAGGGCGAGATCCTTGAGATAGAGGGGACGCCGGAAGGCCCGGGTGAAGGCCTTGCCGATGAGCCGGGCATAGAGCTCCAGCTCCAGCAGTATCCCCTTGAGCCTCTCCACGAACCCTCCCCCCTCCATTGCTCCTCCATCGCCAACCCAGATCGGCCCGCCGGCTATCCGATTTACTTTCTCGGGGATCAGGGAGATGCCGGCAGGGAATCGGCTTCAGAGCCGGGAGGAAGGCTGCGCCCCTTCTGGTTGAGCCGGGGGGCCAGGATCAGCTCCACGACCTGTTCCATGCTCTCCACGAAATGAATGGTCATCCCCCGGGTGACCTCTTTCTCCAGCTCGGCGCTGCTCTCCCGGTTGCGCTCAGGGAGCAGGACGGTATGGACCCCGGCGCGGCGGGCGGCGAGCACCTTTTCCTTGATCCCCCCGATGGGGAGGATCCGGCCCGTCAGGGTCAACTCCCCGGTCATGGCGACGTCCCGCCGGGCCGGGCGACCCGTCAGGAGGGAAATCAGGGCGGTGGCGATGGTGATCCCCGCCGAGGGACCGTCCTTGGGGATCGCCCCGGAGGGGACATGGATATGGATGTCGCTGGTCTCGTAAAAGTCGGGAAGAATGCCGAACCTCTCGGCCTCGGCCCGCACAAAGGAAAGAGCGGTTTTGGCGGACTCCTGCATGATCTCCCCCAGGCTTCCGGTGAGAAAGAGCCCCTTCTTGCCGGGCATGCGGGAGGCTTCCACGAAAATGATGTCCCCCCCCGATTCGGTCCAGGCCAGCCCCGTGGCAACTCCCACCCGGTCTTCGCTCCCCGCCACCTCGGGAAAGAACTTGCGGGGGCCGAGGAGCTCCTCCACCTCCGCCGCCGTCACACGGAGTCTGGGGGCCTGCCCCTGGGCGATCTCCCGGGCCACCTTCCGGCAGACCCCTGCGATCTGACGCTCCAGGCCGCGCACCCCGGCTTCGCGGGTATAGTCGGCGATCAGCCTCCCCACCGCCTCGGGGGCGAATTCCACCCCCCTGCCGGCCAGGCCGTTTTCCTCGACCTGTTTGGGGATCAGGTACTTGAAGGCGATCTGCTCCTTTTCCTCGTCGCTGTAGCCGGCAAGGCGCAGGACCTCCAGACGGTCCCGCAGGGCGTGAGGAATGGTGTCGAGGATGTTGGCGGTGCAGATGAACATCACCCGGGAGAGATCGAAGGGAACGTCGAGATAATGATCGGTGAAGGAGAAATTCTGCTCCGGATCGAGGACCTCGAGAAGGGCCGAAGAGGGATCGCCACGGAAATCCTGTCCGATCTTCTCCACCTCGTCGAGCATGAAGACCGGGTTGTTCGACTCGGCCCGGCAGATCTCCTTGATAATCCTCCCCGGAAGGGCTCCGATGTAGGTCCGGCGGTGTCCGCGGATCTCCGCCTCGTCCTTCATCCCCCCCAAAGAGACGCGGATGAACTGCCGCCCCATGGCCCGGGCGATGGAACGCCCCAGGGAGGTCTTGCCCACACCCGGGGGACCGACGAAACAGAGAATGGGCCCTTTGCTCGATGCCTTGAGGGAGCGTACCGCGAGGAACTCGAGAATCCTCTCCTTGACATCCTTCAGGTCGTAGTGATCCTCGTCGAGCACCTTCTGGGCCGCGGCGATATCGAGGTTGTCCTGGCTTCCGCGATTCCAGGGCACGCTGCAGAGGTATTCCAGGTAGGTACGGGAAACCGTGTACTCGGGGGAAGCGGGGTTGATCCGTTCGAGGCGGGCCAGTTCCTTCTCCGCCACGGCCAGGACCGGTTCGGGCATTTCGGCCTCTTCGATCCTTCGTCGGACGTCGTTGAGATCCCCCTGGCGGGGGTCGGTATCTCCCAACTCCTCCTGGATCTGCTTCATCTGCTCGCGCAGCAGGTACTCCTTCTGGGTCCGTCCCAGTTTCTTGTTGACCTCCGTCTGGATTTCACCCCGCACCTGCAGTTTCTGCACCTCGGCCGTCAGCCTCAGGTAGACCTCCTTGAGCCGGTCGAGGGGATCGAGAATGGAAAGAAGCCGCTGCTGTTCGCGGAATTCAAGCCCCAGGTAAACGGTGATGAGATCGGCGAGCCGACCGGGATCCTCGATGCGGTCGATCATCTTCACCGCGTCGCCGGGGAGGGGGCGCCCTGCTGCCAGTGCAATCTTGAGCAGGGCGTTGACGCTCTGAACCATCGCCTCGGCGACCAGCCCCTGCTCCTGCACCTCCTCGAGAGCCTCGACCCGGGCCCGGAGCGCCGAGGAGGAGGACTGCACAGGGGCCAGAAGGCGCGCCCGCTTAAGTCCCTCGACGACCACCTTGCTCCCCCCGTCGGGGAATTTCACCGCCTGGTTGATGCGCCCCACGGTTCCCACGCGGCCGAGTTCCTCGAACCGGCACCCCTCCGCGTTGCCGCAGGGGAAAAGACCGACCAGATGGTCGCCTGCCAGGGCATCCTCGATGGCCGCCATCTCCTCCTTCCGCACGAAAACAGGCAGGACCATGTGGGGAAAGACCACCTGTTCACGGATGGGAAATATGGGAAGCACCGTGGGGATCACCATCGCCATGCCACCTTTCGCTTCGACCCGAGAAGGGCTCCAGGAGTGCGAAAACCTTCGTGTTTTTAAAGGATAACGGTACCCATGGGGGTGTCAAGACACCCCGGGGCGCTCTTTGACAAAGGACGGGGCGGATGCTTAACTCGAATCTGGTGTCGGACAGGGGACGGTTGGCGTGAGGTCTGCGAAGGCACGGTCGATCGAGTTCGGAGGGAGCGTGAAACGGATTGCCGTATTGACCAGCGGAGGAGATTGCTCGGGGATGAACGCCGCCCTGCGGGCCGTGGTCCGGGCAGGGCTGGCCGCAGGCGCGGAGGTGATCGGCATCCAGAAGGGCTTTCGCGGCCTGATCGAGGGACATCACCAGGTGATGACCACCCGCTCGGTAAGCGGCATTCTCCAGAGGGGGGGAACGGTCCTCCAGAGTGCGCGCTGCCCTGAAATGCACTCCACCGAGGGGCAGGACCGGGCGGCCCAGAACCTGAGGGATCTGCTCGTTGAAGGGCTGGTCGTCATCGGTGGCGACGGCTCCCTTCGGGGGGGGATGTCACTCCAGCAGAGGGGAATTCCGGTCATGGGGATCCCCGCTTCCATCGACAACGACATCCCCTTCACCGACATGTCCCTCGGCGTCGACACCGCCCTCAACAACATCGTCCATGCCGTCGACTGCCTGAAGGACACCGCCTCATCCCACGACCGGACCTTCGTGGTGGAGACCATGGGACGCAACTGCGGCTACCTGGCGGTGGTCTCGGCCATCGCCTGCGGCGCCGAGTATGCCCTGATCCCGGAGGTGCCTTACGAAATCGGGGATATCTGCGAAAACCTGCGCCGCCGCTTCAAGGAGGGGCGCGACAACTCCATCATCATGGTCGCCGAGGGGGCTGCCCGGGCCGCCGATGTGGCCGCCCGGATCAAGGACAGCATCGGGTTCGAAACCCGGATCATGGTCCTGGGCCATTACCAGCGGGGAGGATCCCCCTCCACCTTCGACCGCCTGCTGGCGGCCCGTTACGGAGTAGCGGCCGTGGAGGCCCTTCTGAAGGGGGAATCTGGCCAGATGGTGGGCCTCTCCTGCGCAGGGCTGCAGTTCACCGACCTGCAGAAGGTCCTGGCCGGGGGGCGCCGACCCATCGACGGCCTGCTGCTGCAACTGGGGAAAACCCTGGGCATTTAAGGGGCAATTTCCCTTCACTTGATTGACCCTGGGGGAGGAACGGATGAGCGAAAAGATCGCCTTCAACGTCCACGCCGACCTCTACGAGAACCGCTTCGGGGAGTTGGCCATCAAGTTTCCCGGTCAGAAGGTCTTCTCCGAAATCGGCACCGACCCCAAGTCCCGCTTCCTGGCCGAATCCCGAGCCATGCTTGAGACAGGAGAGCACCCTTCCGCCTGGCGGGAGATGCCTCCCCACCAGCTCCTCTACGGCCAGGATTGGCGGCTGATCTGCCGCATGGGCTATCTCGACGGGGATGAAAAAAGGCCGGCCCTCGAACCCCAGGTTCCTCTTAAGACCCTGGGGGCGAGGGCCAAAGCCTATCTCTCTGAAATTGCCAAATAAATAGTCTGATGGGGAGTTATGTTCAAACAATCCCGATTCTTCATCCCGTGCTGCTCCCAGCCACCACCGCCTGACCAAGTGCGAGTCCCCCATCGTTGGGGGGGACGAGGGAATGGGTCAGTACCCCGAACCCCGCACCGGAAAGAAGCGAAAGGACCCGCTCGGTGAGGTAGCGGTTCTGAAAAACCCCGCCTGACAGGGCCACCCGGTCCAACCCGGTCTCCTTCTGCAGCCTCAGGCAAACCTCCAGAACCATCCGCGCCAGGGTATTGTGGAAACGGGCGCTCACCCTGGAGACCGCCTCCCCCTGAAGCAACTCCCCCACCAGAGCACGGATGAGAGGGGCCGGGTCGAAAATGAGCATCCCCGCCTCCTCCCCGAGGGCAAAGGGATAGCTCCCCTCCTCCCTCTCCTCGCCGATGGCCATTTCCAGCTCCAGGGCCGCCTGCCCTTCGTAGCTCACACGCTGGCGCAGCCCCGACAGGGCCGCCACGGCGTCGAAGAGCCGCCCGCAGCTGGAGGTGAGGGGCGCGTTGATCCCCCGTTCGATCATCTTTCGGTAGAGACGCAACTCCTTCTCCGGCAGTGCGGTCACCAGCGGCAGAGGGGGCAGCTCCTCCCCAAAGGCCCGTATCAGGAAGCTGAGGGCCATGCGAAAAGGCTCCCGGGTCGCGGCATCCCCCCCGGGCATGGGAATGTAGGCGAAGTGCCCCGCCCTCCTGTAGCGGGAGTAGCCCCCCACCAGGAACTCCCCCCCCCAGATATGGCCGTCGGCTCCATAGCCGAGCCCGTCGAAGATGACGCCGATGACCTCACCGTGGGCGCCGTTCTCCGCCATGCAGCTCGCCAGGTGGGCATGATGGTGCTGCACGGCAACCCGGGTCACGCCGGAGAGCGACTCGGCGTATCGGGTTCCGTGGGAATCGGGGTGGAGGTCGTGGGCGACGATGGTGGGATTCAGGCCGAAGATCCCCTTCAGGTGATCGATGGTCTTCTCGAAGGAGGCACAGACTTCGGAATTTTTCAGATCCCCGATGTGCTGGCTGAGAAAGGCCCGGTCGTCCTGAGTGAGGCAGACGGTGTTCTTCAGTTCGGCTCCGACCGC
>JBFHXN010000095.1:0-8079 GCA_041598955.1 Desulfuromonadales bacterium
AGGGCCGGAGCGGGGAGGATCAGGGCCAGGGCCAGAACTGCCATCAACAGACGTTTCATCAGCTTTCTCCTTGCTGGGTTTAAGTCGGACCGGGTCGCCGCTCTAGAAGAAGCGGCCGATGGAAAATTCAAATATGCTGTTCTCCTCATCCTCGCGGGGGTCGAGGTTGTATCCCCACTCCAGACGCAGCGGGCCCATGGGGCTCAGCCAGCGGATCCCGAAGCCGGTGCTGGAGCGCATATCGGAGAACATCTCCTCCCCTTCCTCCCAGGCGTTGCCGATGTCATAGAAGAGCAGACCCTTGAGGCCGGCATCCTGGAGCAGGGGGAATGTGTACTCGAGGTTAAAGAAGGCCTCCTTGTCGCCGCCGATGTAGTCGAAATCGGTCGCTTCAAAGGTCTGTGTAGACCCGGTGACGGGATCGACCACGGTGGTGTTGCGCCGCACCCGGGGGCCGACTCTTCGGGCCTTGAATCCACGAACGGAAGTGAGGCCGCCGAGAAAGAAGCGCTCGTCGAGGGGGATCTCCTCCCCGCCGACCTGCTGGATATATCCGATCTGGCCGTGGGCCGAGAAGACGGTCCCCCACTTGAAGGGGACGAAATGGCGGTAGTCACCGATGTACTTGGCGAATTTCTCCGTCCCTCCCAGCCCGGCGATCTCGGCGGAGACCATGGTGACGGAGCCGCTGCTCGGGTCGAGGCGGTAGTCGGTGACATCCCGGGTCCAGGAGGCGTGAATGGAGGAGAGGGTGGAGGTCCCCTCCTGATCCCGGATGATGCTGGAGGCGTCGGAATCGACGTCGTAGATCTCCTTTTCCTCCAGGCGGTAGACGAAGAAGGCCCGGCTGTTCTCCGAGACGGGGAAGCCGAACTTCACGTCGCCGCCCGTGGTCTTTTTGGAAAACTCCGTGTACTCCCGGTCGGTGTTGTAGAGATCCCCCCCCAGGGAGAGGCGGGTGTCGAGGAAGTAGGGGTCGAGGATGCCGGCCTGGTAGGTGGTGCTCTTGCCGCCGAAGGAGCCGGCCAGGTTGAGCTTGAGGGCCCGCCCCAGGAAGTTGTCCTGCTGCACCGATCCCTGGCCGAGAATCCCGTCGACGGAGGAGTAGCCGAATCCGAGGGTGAAGGTGCCGGTGGGGCGCTCCTTGACCTCCACGTCGAGGTTCATGTGCCCTTCGTCGGAGCCCTTGGAGGTGGAGACCTTGACCTCCTCGAAGAAGCCGAGGTTGTTGATACGCTGGCGGCTGGTCTTGAGCTTGGTGGAGCTGTAGAGATCCCCCTCGTCAAGCTTCATCTCACGCCGGATGACCTTGTCGCGGGTCTTGGTGTTGCCGCTGATGCGGATGCGGTCGACATGGACCTGGATCCCCTGCTCGATGTCGAAGGCCAGGTCGATCCTGCGCTCCTCGACCTGGATCTGGGTGAGGGGGGAGACGTTGACGTAGGCGTACCCCTGGTCGGCATAGAGGTCGTTGAGGGCAAAGACGCTCTCCCGCAGAAGGGCGCGGCTGAAGACGTCCCCCTCCTTGAGCTTGGAGAGGGAGAGAAGCTGCTCCCGGTCGACGAGCAGATCCCCTTCGACCTCCACCGTCCCGACCCGGAACTGGTCCCCCTCCTCGATCTCGATCAGGACATCCATGTATTTCTTGTCGGGGGAGAGGGTGATCATCGGTTGCTTGACCTTGACCCGCACGTAGCCCTTGTTGAAATACTGGTCGGCGATGATCTCCAGGTCGTTCTGAAGCACTTCCTCCTGGTACTTGCCCCGGCCGGTGATCCAGGAGAAGACCCAGCGCTCCTTGGTCTCGATGACCTTTTTGAGCTCCTTGGCTTTGAAGACCCTGTTCCCCTCGAAGGCGATCCGGTCGATGAGGACCTTCTCCCCTTCCCGGATGGCGAAGGCGACGGTCGCCTCGTTGCGCTCGCTGATCTCCACCTTCGGCTCCACCGCCGCGGCGTAGTAACCCTCCTCGACGTAGGCCTTGATGATCGCCTCGACGCTGCGGCTCACCTCCCGCGGGTCGTAGATGTTCGGCGTACGAAGGGTCACCAGGCTCCGGAGCTTCTCCTCCTTGATCTCCTCGTTGCCGGAGAAGGTCACCTTGCGCACCAGGGGGCGCTCCTTGACCTCGAAGACCAGGACCTTCGCCCCGTCGCGCTCCTCGACCAGGGCCGAGACGTCGGCGAAGCGGCCCAGCTTGAAGATGGCCCGCAGATCCTTGTCGACGGTCTCGTCGCTCACCGCGCCGGCACGGGCGGAGATGGCGGCGAGAATGGCCCCGCGATCGACCCGCTGATTGCCGCGGACCGTCACCTCGGACACCTGGTAGGTGGCCGCCGGGGCGAGGGCCGGCAGCAGGGCCAGCCCGAGCAGCAGGATGAAAATGCGTTTTGCCATGCGATCTACCGCCTCCACCCGGGCCTTTCGGCCGAAAGGCGGAAATTATAGAGGAGTCTCAAGGTCTCTGTAAACGGGAATCTGGTTTTCCCAGGATCCGGCTCACAGGCTCTCGGCGACAGGGCCAACCCGTCCCCTGGGAATCGGGGGCGGGACGGAAAACCAACATTTGGTTCAAAAGCGCGCCATCCCCGGGTGGATATGAAATATCCGGAGGCAGCGCGTCCCGAAGGCCGAAAAGGGAGGTATACCGCCAGGTCCGTCAGCGACTAGGGGATGGGCCACGCCGCAGAGGGGCGGTGTCATCAGCCCTTTCTAGCCCTGCAGAAGGCCGTCCTCCATCCTCACGACCCGGTCAAGGCGCCCGGCGAGCACCTCGTTGTGGGTGACGATGACCATGGTGAGCCCCCGGCTCTGATGGAGCTCGTCGATGAGGCGGAAGATCTCTTCGGAGGTCCGGCTGTCGAGGTTGCCCGTCGGCTCGTCGGCCAGCAGGAGCCGCGGAGACTGCACCAGGGCCCTGGCGATGGCGACCCGCTGCTGCTCCCCGCCCGAGAGCTGGCCCGGCTTGTGGTCGAGCCGGTGACCGAGCCCCACCTCGGTGAGCAGCGCCCCGGCCGCCTCGGCCGCCTCCCGCCGCGGACGGCGGGCGATCAGGGCGGGCATCATCACGTTCTCCAGGGCGGTGAATTCAGGCAGGAGCTGGTGGAACTGGAAGACGAAACCGACGGTGCGGTTGCGAAAGGCGTCGAGCGCCCCCCCCTTGAGTCCAAAGATATCGGCCCCCTCGAAACGCACCGCCCCGGAGCTGGGGCGCTCGAGCCCCCCCAGGATATGCATGAGGGTGGTTTTCCCCGCGCCGGAGGCGCCGACGACCGCCACGCGCTGACCGACCGGGATGGAAAGATCGACGCCGCGCAGCACTTCGACCTTGCGGTTGCCGTCGGTGAAGGACTTGGTGATCCCCTTGACTTCGATCACTGGCTGCACCTCGCAAAACGATCCGTCGGGACGCTATTCATAACGCAGGGCCTCCGTCGGATCCATCTTGGCCGCCCGGCGGGCGGGGTAGATGGTGGCCAGCAGGCAGATCCCCATGGAGACCAGCACCACCGCCAGCACGTCGCCGGAGTTGACCACGGAGGGGAACCGGGCCAGGCCGTAGACGGCCTGATCGAAGATCTTCACCCCGAGCAGCCCTTCGAGCCCCTTGATGATAGGGTCGGCGTTCTGGGCCAACCCCAGGCCCAGGGCGGTTCCCAGTCCCGTCCCCACCACGCCGATCACCAGCCCCTCCAGGACGAAGATCTTCATGATGCTGCGGGCCGTCGCCCCCATGGCGCGCAGGATGGCGATATCCTTGTGCTTCTCCATCACCACCATGATGAGGGTCGTGGCGATGTTGAAGGCCGCCACCAGCACGATGATCGCCAGGACGATGAAGAGACCGAGCTTCTCCAGGCGCAGCGCCGAGAGGAAGGAGCCGAAGAGGTCCTCCCAGGAGCGTACAACGAAGGGAAAGGCCAGTTCGGAACGGAGACGGGAGGCCGTCGAGACCGCCAGGTCGAAGGATTCGAGCTCCACCTCCACGCCGCTCACCCGCCCCGGCTCGTCGAAGAAGAGCTGGGCCTGCTCCAGGGTGATGTAGGCGTAGAAGGTGTCCATCAGGGTGCTGCGGTGCCCCTGGATCCCCACCACCCGGAAGGGCTTCATCTTGGGAATCATGCCGAAGGGGGTGATGGTGAACATGGGGGGAATCACGTTGACCGTCTCCCCCACGGCCACCCCGAGGGAGGTGGCGGTATCGAGGGCGATGACGATGCCGGGCATGGCCTCGGCCCCCTCGAAAAGGGCCGTCTCCACCGGCTCGCCGTCGACGGTGAGCATCTCCTGCTCGAAGATCTTGTGCCCCCGCTCCACCCCCTTGACGTTGGCCGCCGCCACGTTGCGCTTGGAGAGGAGCATCGCCTCCTTGGCCACGAAGGGGCTCACCGAGGTCACCTTCGGCAGGGCCCTCGCCTTCTCCACCACCTGCGGGTAGTCGGCGATGCTCTCGCCATATTTCTGGATGATGACGTGGGGGATGTTCCCCAGGATCTGCTGGCGCACCCCGTCGTGAAAACCGGTCATGACCGCCAGGACCACGATCAGGGCGGCCACGCCGAGGGTGACGCCGGCGATGGAGATGAAGGAGATGACCGAGATGAAGGTCTGCTTGCGCTTGGCCCGCAGGTAGCGCAGGCTGACGAACCATTCGTAGCTCATATCGTCCTGTTTTGGATTCGGATAGGGGCGCAGCCTGCGGCGCACTCTTTTCGCCGGTGAACGGGCCCGGGGCGCGCCATCCCCTCCCTAGGGTCTTTCCGGGCGCATCTGGGGAAAGAGGATGACGTCCCGGATGGAGGCCGCGTCGCACAAAAGCATCACCAGCCGGTCGATGCCGATCCCCTCCCCGGCGGTGGGAGGCAGGCCAAACTCCAGGGCGCGCACGTAGTCCTCGTCCATGGCGTGGGCCTCCTCGTCCCCGGCCTCCTTCTCGGCCAGCTGCGCGACGAAGCGCTCCTTCTGGTCGACGGGGTCGTTGAGCTCGGAGAAGGCGTTGGCCAGCTCCCGCCCGACGATGAAGAGCTCGAAGCGGTCCACCACATCGGGATTCCCCTCCTTCTTCCGGGAGAGGGGGGAGACCTCCGTGGGGTACTCGGTGATGAAGGTCGGATGCCAGAGCTTGGGCTCGGCCACCTCGTCGAAGAGCTCGGTGAGAAGCTTGCCGTGGCCGATCTTCGGGTCGAATTCGAGGCCCAGGCTCCGGGCCCAGTCGAGGCTGCGCTGCCGATCCTCCAGCACCTCCGGGTCGACCTTCCCGTACTTGACGATCGCCTCCTTGAGGGTGAGCCTCTCCCAGGGGGGGGTCAGATCGACCTCCCGGCCGCCGTAGGAGATCTTCAGCCCCCCGCAGACCTCGCCGGCCACGTGGCAGATGAGGGCCTCGGTGAAATCCATCAGCTCCCGGTAGGTGGCGTAGGCCTGGTAGAACTCCATCATGGTGAATTCGGGGTTGTGCTGGATGGAGATCCCCTCGTTGCGGAAGTTGCGGTTGATCTCGAAGACCCGCTCCATGCCGCCGACCACCAGGCGCTTGAGGTAGAGCTCCGGGGCGATGCGCAGGAAGAGGTCCATCTTGAGGGTGTTGTGGTGGGTGACGAAGGGACGGGCCGTGGCCCCGCCGGCGATGGGCTGCATCATCGGCGTCTCCACTTCGAGAAAGTCGTGCTCCTCCATGTACCTGCGGATGAGCCGGATGATGCGGCTGCGCTTGCGGAAGGTGTCGCAGACCTCGGGGTTGACCATCAGGTCGAGGTAGCGCTGGCGGTAGCGGGTCTCCACGTCGGTGAGCCCGTGCCACTTCTCGGGGAGGGGATGGAGGGACTTGGTCAGCAGGCGCAGGCCGTCGGCCCGCAGGGAGAGCTCGCCGGTCTTGGTGCGAAAGGGGGTCCCGGAGACGCCGACCACATCCCCCAGATCGAGGCGGCCGAAGAGGGCGAAGGCCTCCTCCCCCACCTGGTCGCGGGCCACGTAGACCTGGAGCCGGCCGCTGCGGTCCTGCAACTGGATGAAGGCCGCCTTGCCGAAATCGCGGCGGGCCATGATGCGCCCCCCCAGCAGGTAGCGCTGGGAGCAACCCTGCAGGGCCTCGGCGTCGTCGCCGGCGTGGGCGGCAGAAACCTCGGCGGCCGTCCGGGTGACCTGGAAATCGTTGGCGTAGGGGTTGATCCCGGAGCGCCGCAGCTCCTCCACCTTGGCCCGGCGCTGCCGCAGAATTTCGCTCTGTTCTTCCATCGTGACGCTCTATCCTCCTGATTCCGCAAAGGCGATAACATATACTCCCGCCATGGGGGAGTCAAGGAGAAAGCCGGCCGGACGAGGGACGGGGACCGGCTCCCGCAGGGTGCCTGATGTCCCGATGGGTCGGGGAGTCTGCCCCGTCACCCGGCGCTGGGCCACGCCACCCCCACCCCGACCCTCCCCCCTCGAGGGGGAGGGAGTCTCGGCGCTGGGCGAACGGCACCGCAGGCACCCCACCCCCGCTCCCGCGGCCGAGCAAAAATGCCTGGATGCAAGGCGCCCCGAAGTCCCGAGGAGTGAGGCGTAGCGGGAGCTACGGCGCAGCGACGAGGACGAGGGCAACGCCGCAGACGGGCGTTTTTCCCCGGCCGCCCTACCGGCGACTGAGGAGATAGGCCTCGATAAACCCCTCAATATGCCCATCCAGCACCGCGTCGGTGTTCCCCACCTCGTGCCCGGTGCGGTGGTCCTTCACCAGGCGATAGGGGTGGAGGACGTAGGAGCGGATCTGGCTTCCCCAGCCGATCTCCTTTTTCTCCCCGGTGATGGTCGCGGCCTCCTCCTCCTTCTTGCGGATCTCCTGCTCATAGAGCCGGGCCTTGAGCTGCTTCATGGCCACGGCGCGGTTCTTGTGCTGGGAGCGCTCGTTCTGGCAGGCGACGACGATGCCGGAGGGGATATGGGTGATGCGGATGGCCGATTCGGTCTTGTTGACGTGCTGCCCCCCGGCGCCGCTGGAGCGGTAGGTATCGACCCGCAGGTCCTTCTCGTTGATCTCCACCTCGATGTCGTCGGGGAGCTCGGGGAAGAGAAAGACCGAGGCGAAGGAGGTGTGGCGCTTGGCGGCGGCGTCGTAGGGGCTGATGCGGACCAGGCGGTGGATGCCGATCTCCGATCGCAGCCAGCCGTAGGCGAAATCCCCCTCGACGTTGAAGGTGACCCCCTTCACCCCCGCCTCCTCACCGGGCTGGTAATCGGTGATCTCGGTGCGGAAGCCCTTCTGCTCGCAGAAGCGCAGGTACATGCGCAGGAGCATCTCGGCCCAGTCCTGGGCCTCGGTGCCGCCGGCGCCGGCGTTGATGCTGAGGATGGCGTTGCGGGCGTCGTGCTCCCCGCTGAGCATGCGGGCGAACTCCATCTTCCCCACCCGCCGCTCCAGCTCCGGCAGCAGGGAGCGGACCTCCTCGAGGGCGGCCTCGTCGTCGCTCTCCTCCCCCAGCTCGACCAGCACCTGCAAGTCCTCGAGCTGGCTGTTGGCCCCCTCCCAGTCCTCCACGGCTTTCTGCAGGACGGTGCGCTCCCGCAACAGCTCCTGGGCCTACTCGCCGCGGTTCCAGAAATCGGGTCGGGCGATCTCCGCCTCGAGTTCGGAGACCCGCTCCTTCTTCCCCTCTAGGTCAAAGAAACCTCCTCAGCTCGACGAGCCTGTCCTGGAGGTCCTTCAGGGTTTCCTTCTCATCACGGAACATGGCGTTCTCCTTGGCAGCCTTGTGAATTGGAAAGGGGGGATTATAGACCCGGGAGTCCCTGCGGGCAAGGACTCTCGAAGCCCACCGGAAAACGGGGAGACAAAATGGCGTTTGAACCGCCCCTTCCCGGGCCGGCTCCGGCATTCATTAAAGTGAGGGACCACCAGGGGTAAACGGCTTTTAAATGACGCCCCGGGGGGAGGCGGAAAGGCCCCCGAAGTTACTGGTATTTGTATGCTGTATACAAATTTCTGCAAACAGGGGGTTGTCAAAAAATTTTATCCTGCTATCATGGCCGCCGG
This sequence comes from Desulfuromonadales bacterium, assembly GCA_041598955.1. Taxonomy (GTDB): domain Bacteria; phylum Desulfobacterota; class Desulfuromonadia; order Desulfuromonadales; family JBFHXN01; genus JBFHXN01. Next base: position 8,012 of record JBFHXN010000095.1, read on the forward strand.
TTTTTCAACTCTTTCTTTACGAGGGATGATGGTATGCGATGGTATCAAACGTCAGTAGGGAGAAAGTA
>JBFHXN010000096.1:0-8053 GCA_041598955.1 Desulfuromonadales bacterium
TTCCAGCGCACCAGAATATCCTGAAGGGTATTGTTGAGTGCGTGCCCCATGTGGAGAACCCCCGTCACGTTGGGCGGAGGAATGACGATGGAGTAGTGAGGCCGGGCGGATGTCTCGTCGGCATGAAACAGGCCCCCCTGTTCCCAGGCGGCGTACCATCGTCCTTCGACCTCTTGGGGCTCGTACCCCTTGGGGAGTTTCGGTTCCATAGATGGGGAGTCCTTCCTCTGCAACAGAGCTCCCGCTGGCCGAAGGCACGGGCAGGAGAGTGCGAATAGTCAAAAAAGAAACGGGGATTTTAGCAATCCCCGTTTTCTCCGTCAATAGATCCTCGGCCAACCGCGGCAGGAAGGCGTGCTACTTTGAATTGGCCTTGAGTTTCCGGATTTCGTCCTTGATGAGATTCTCTGCCAGTTCGGGTACCACCTCCCAGGCGATTTTCTCCAGGAGCTTCCCGGCCACCCGCTCTACGACCCGTGAGAGCTCCTCCTCGGAGAGGGTACCGACCCGCTCTTCGGCAACGGCAGCGGACAGGGCCGGCTCTGCGGCCCGCGGTGGGGCCAACTGCGCGGCTTCGGCAGGGGTCGTCAGAAGATCCTCTTCCATCTCTCCGTAGAAAGCCCCGGCTTCGGCTTCTTCCTCGCCTCCTCCCCATTCGCCCTGCTCGGAGCCGAAATCGAAATCTCCGGAGTCGAAGGCTGAAGGCTCTTCGAAGGACTCGGCTCCACCCAGTTCGGCCGTCTCCTCATCGAAGGAGAATTCGTCCACTGCCGCCTGGGGTTCCCTGGAGGGAGCGAAGGGCTCCTCGTCGAAGGAAAATTCTTCTCCCCCAAGGACGGCGGGGGTTTCCGCCAGCTCTTCCTCTTCGAGAATATCCCCTTCCTCCAAGGGAAGGATCTCCTCCTCGAGAATTTCGGGGGGCGCGGCAACAGCAGGGAGCGGCTTGGAGACGGCGGGCTTGGCCTTGGGTGGCGCCTGGGCCGAGGGGGTCGCCCCACCCATGGAAGAGAGCTCATCACCGAGGCTCCCCCAGAGGTCATCGGGATTCTCCTCAGGAGCAGCCTGAGCTTTCGGAGCTTCCTCCTCCAGAGAAAAGCTCCCCCAGATGTCCTCCTCGGCACCGGCATCCGGCCCTTCCAGCTCAAAGGCCTCCTCCTCGGCGGCGAGAGGTTCTTCGAAAAGGGCCTCATCGACCTCGAGGGGGGTCTCATCCATTTCCAGGTCGGCCTCGGCCATTTCACCCCAGAGGTCGACCTCAGGTTTGGGGCCTGCCGGCTTTGGCTGGGCTGCAGCTGCAGCCACGGCGATGGGGGCCTTTCCCGCAGCCTGCGGCGGTGATGCGGGAGGTTTGGCCGGGGCGGGGGCCGAAGGGGTTTTGGTGGCCGGGGCCGCGGGAACGGCCTTGGAGGGCTGGGACAGAAGTTTTTCCACCTTGTCGATCAGGGCCTGGGATTCGAAGGGCTTGGCAATCCAGTCGTCGGCCCCGACGGAACGGGCACGGTCCTCGTCAAAGGGTTCGAAAGTCCCGGTCAGCAGAAGGACGGGAACACCCTTGAAAGAGGGATTGTTCTTGATCTCACCGCAGAGTTCGTAGCCGTTCTTCCCCGGCATGTAGACATCGGCCAGGACGAGATCGGGACGGGAGGCCTTGGCTTTCTCCAGAGCGGCATCGCCATTGTCGACGATGGTCAGCTCGTAGTCTTCGTTGGCAAAGGTTATGCCGATGACCTTCTGGATAGTGATGCTGTCATCGGCCAGCAACAGCTTCTTGCTCATCGAAGCCTCCTTGGATCTGTCCGCAAAAGGCCGAAAGGGCTAATCGGCCAGGAAAGCCATCATGGTCGCCGCATCGAGAAACGGGTAACGGACGCGGGAATGGACGAAATTGCGATTGGTGAGCCCCTCCCCCTTGGCTGGATCGGCCGCCTCGATCATTCCGGTGGCCCGGTCGACGATCTGTCGAATCTGCCCGGCGGGGAGTCCCACCGTACCATACTCGGTGAAAAAGAGGACGGTAAAGGGGAAGTGGGCCGGATCACCCGAATCCTTCAGGCCGAGCAGATGGGTGATATCCAGCAGGGGCACGACTTCGCTGTTGTGGATGAAGACCCCACGAAGCCCCTCCCTCAGCAGGGGAAGGGGGAAAATCCGCGGGGTCTGAATGATATGCTGCACCCCTTCGATGGGAAGGGCGAATTCTTTTCCGTGAACCGCAAAGAGGGCGATTTTGGGAATCATGGACCATCCAGAGACTGCTCGAACCGGCCGGGATGCCAGCAGACCAGAGGCTCACCGCGCCACAGGTCAAGCTCCTCGTAGGCCCTCTGCCCATGGTGCATGAAAATGGGAACCAGGGGCAGGGTGAGAAACTCCTTCTCGGAAAAGACCCCCTCGACCCGATCAACCACAGCTCCCCAAGGGCCTTCTGAACCGCTCAGCACCAGAACCACCCGGCTCTCGCCACCCTTTCCCTGAAGGCCCAGGCGGTCGGCGATGCGAACGATGGGAATAGACCCTTCCCGGTAAGGAGCACTGCCTTCCACCAGGCGGTCGGAATCGGCCTTGGAGCCATCAATCAGGGTTGCGGGTATTTCCCGAATTTCCATCAGGTCGTTGACCGGCAGGGAAAAGCCGATGCCGTCCAGGCGGAAAATCAACTTCATCTGGACTCTGTCGGCCATCACCCCTCCCGGGTACTTCCTGTCGGTCTCATGAACGAGGGAAAGTGGCTGAAATTCATGAGAAAACCAGGTCAAACGCTACCACAACGCCCAAGGGGTGTCAAGTCTTTTAACGGGGAAATTCAAGGGGTTATGAGGCCTCAAAGGGTTCTCCAGGGGTGAGGGAGAAAAAGTTCCTGATAGAGATTGAGAGCAAAGCGATCGGTCATGCCCGCGATGAAATCGGCGACCGAGACCTCGATACCATCACCCGGAAGGCGGCGGCCTCCATGATCCTCCAAGGCGCAGGGATTGGCTGCAAAGTAAGCGAAGAGCTCCTTGAGGACCCTGCTGGCCTTCTCGAAGTCGGCATGAACGCTGCTGGACCGGTAGACGTTGTCGAAGAGCCAGTCCCGAAGCTCGATCACCGCCTCCCCCATGGACTCGGAAAAACGGACCTCGCTCCCTCCGGCCGCCAAGGACTCTCCGATCAGGTCCCGAACCATGGCGTCGATGCGCCGCGAGTGGCGATTTCCCAGCCGCTCCACCAGTCGGGCCGGAACCGAAGAATACTCGATCACCCCTCCCCGAAGGGCATCATCGAGATCATGGTTGACGTAGGCGATGATGTCTGCCACCCGCACGATGCGACCCTCCAGGGTGACGGAGAGACGGGAAGGATCGTCCGGAACCAGGGGGCCCTTCCCTTTGGAGTGCTTGCCGATTCCATCCCTCACTTCGGCGGTGAGATTGAGTCCGCGCCCCTCCTTTTCGAGCACCTCGACCACCCGCAGGCTCTGCCGGTCATGGTGAAAACCTCCAGGGACCAGTTCGTTGAGAACCCTCTCGCCGGCATGGCCGAAGGGGGTATGCCCCAGGTCATGCCCCAAGGCGATGGCTTCGCTGAGGTCCTCGTTCAGCGAAAGGGCCCGGGCGACGGTACGGGCGATCTGCGCCACCTCCAGGGTATGGGTGAGACGGGTCCGGTAATGATCCCCCTCGGGAGCAAGGAAAACCTGGGTTTTATGTTTCAGGCGCCGGAATGATTTGCTGTGGAGTATCCGGTCGCGATCGTGTTGAAAGGAGGTTCTGACCAGACAGGAAGACTCGGGATGGACCCGCCCGAGACTTTGAAAACTCCGGCAGGCATGGGGGGAAAGAATTTGATCCTCCCGCTCTTCGAGTATTGCACGGATATTCATTGCAAAAAGACTCCATCCATGGAAGCACCCTGACCAAGATTGACTGAATTTGATGGTTCGTAGAAGACTGCTCAGGCCGAGCCTACGGTAAATCTCCCCCTCGGCGACAGCACAGAAAGGTTCTATCTTCCCTGGGATCGGAAAGAGAAGCTTAACGTATACGTCAGTTCCAATGTACTCGACTCCTGGACTGGTCCCGATTTTTGTGAATCGTGGAAATGGGTCTGCACGTCACCTTCACGTCAGCAATAGCCTTTTTGCGTTTGACGGGAGGTGTGATCATAGCAAAAAGATGTTCACTCTACGATATTTTTTTCTTGCTTTTACAGAAAAGTATTGTATTAATATTCGCACTCTCGTGGAACAAATCCACAACCACATAGAAACAGGAGGAAAACATCATGGCAACACTGCTGGAAATGGCGGCTGAAATCCTGGCGGCACATGCTTCGACCACCCCCATGACAAAAGAAGAACTGGTCACCGAACTGACCCAGATCCACAATGCTCTTGCTTCCCTTGAAAAAGGCGAAGGGGTCTCCCTGGAGGGAGCCGAAGGGCAAGTTCCCGCGGTTTCCCGCAAGAAGGCCTTCGGCAAGGACAAGGTCGTCTGCATGATCTGCGGCAAAGAGATGAAGACCCTGGCCCGTCACCTCAAAACGGCCCACGGCATGAAGCCGGGCGAATACCGCAAGCAGTTTGACATCCCCCGCACCCAGCCTCTGGCTGCCCGTGCCTACTCCGAAAGCCGCAGGCAGATGGCCGTCGATCGTGGCCTGGGTGAAAACCTTGCCAAGGCCCGCGCGGCCCGGGGCAAGAAAAAGAAGTAGTTTTCCAGATCCTCGCAGAAAAAAAGCGCCCCGACTTGGGGCGCTTTTTTTGTCTGTCTGTCCTGCCGGGCGGGCGGTTCATCCTCGCCCCCCCGTCCCCTGTGGGATCTAGTTGAGCACGAAAGCCATCGACTTCAGGACGTTCCCCTCGCCGTCGACCACGTCCACCTTCCAGTCCCCGGTCCATTCGGGAAGGATATTCTTGGAAGAGTAGGTCCTCCAGTTGGCGCTGCGCACGGGCAGTTCGATGCGGCCCATCTCCTCGCCATTGCGGTACCAGACATGGGCGACCATGGCCTCGCCTTCGGCGCCGGTGATGCGGGTGAAGCAGAAAAGTTTGCCGACGCTGGCCGCGTAGGATTCCACATTGTCCACCGGAGCCCTGTCGACGATGTTGGTGGTGATGGTCCCCTCTGCGACCTCCATGGCGAACAGGGACGATCCCAGAGCCAGCAGGGCAAGCAGAGCGACCATCATTGCACACAACTTCTTCATGGTTCCTCCTCCTTTAAAGAATTTGCCGTTAGAGCCATCCAACCAATAAAAATGTTGTATAACACAAACCGAAAGTATATTCTACGCTCGTTTTGCGGAAATCGATCCCGCCCACCGATCCCCATGACCCCCTGGAGCAATCAACGATGAAGGTCCTCCTGGTCGGCCATCACCAGGACAGTCTGCTCTCCTCCCTGGAAGTCATCCTGAAAAACTGGGGCTACCGGGTCATGGCGTCCACCCATGAGGAGCAGCTGTGTTCCCTTCTGAGGGAGACCTCCCCCCATCTGCTGCTGCTCGAGTCAACCTTTCTGGACCCCCCGTCATCCCCCCTCCGGGAAGCGGTCACGGAAAAAGTCCTCTCCTCTCAGCTCCCCCTGTTTCTCATCGACACCAACCAGGCCCCCTCCGCTTCACCTCTGCCTCACGAGCGGATTTCCCTTCCCGTCGATCTGTTCAACCTCTTCGAGCTGATCCAAAAACATATGGAAAAGATTCCCCGCAAGCACCTGAGGGTGGAGGTCAAGCTGCCGGGAATGATCTGCCCGAAGGAGAAGAGCTGCTACCTGGGGGAAGTTCTCAGCCTGAGTACCGGCGGAATGTTCATCAAGACCGGCTGCAGGATGGAAAAAGACACCACCCTGCAGGTCATCATCCCCCTGATGGGAATGCAGACCGAACTCGAGATCGAGGGGAAGGTGATCTACCGGGCCGATCCGACGGCGGAGAACAACTACCGCCAGGGGGCCGGGATCGTCTTCTCGAACCTCGACCCAAAGACCAGCCGTACACTCGAGGACTACCTCGAGGCCTGCCTCTTCAGCCGTCTGAAGACAGACAGCGGGGAGACCGAAACCGGCAACGACCAGATTCGCTGGAGCCGCCGGGACATCACCATCCAGTTGCCTACACCCCGCTAGCCCGCAGGGGGAGTCGAATGCAAAAAGGCGCCTCGGGGGCGCCTTTTTCCGTTTCGTCGGAGGTCGATGCCAAAGGGGCTATGCCCCACCCCTCCTCCGGGGATCCAGAGACTCCAGGAAACTCGTCCCCACCGACAGTCCGAGACCGAAGAGAGACCCGATGGTGGCGGCGACGTCGGCGAACGTCTTGCGGATTCCAAGGGGCGTGCCCGCTTCCATGCGGGGGGACCAGGCCAGCAGGGGGACGTACTCCCGGGTGTGGTCCGTGCCGGAGGTGGAAGGGTCGCAGCCGTGATCGGCCGTGAGGATGAGCAGATCCCTCTCCCCGAGGGTGGACATGAGCCGGGGGAGCCAGCGGTCGAACTCCTCAAGGGCCACTCCGAATCCGGCGGCATCCCGGCGATGCCCATAGAGCATGTCGAAATCGACCAGGTTCGTGAAGACCAACCCCCGCTCCACCTGCCCGAGAGCACTCAGGGTCCGGGCCATGCCGTCGGCGTTGTTTTCGGTGTAGACGTGCCCCGTCAGACCGCAGCCGGCGAAGATGTCCCTGATCTTTCCAACCCCGAAGACGGAAAGACCGGCGTCCTTGAGGCGGTCGAGGACCGTGACTCCGGCGGGGGGGAGGGAGAAGTCGTGGCGGCGGGGAGTCCTCTTGAACTCAGCGGCGCAGGAACCGACAAAGGGCCGGGCGATGACCCGTCCGACCCGGTAGGGGTCGAGGATCCGGCGGGCCACCCGACAGATCTCGTAGAGCCGCTCAACCGGCAACACCTCCTCGTGAGCGGCGATCTGAAAGACCGAGTCGGTGCTTGTGTAGACGATGGGCCTCCCGGTGCGGCAGTGCTCCTCCCCCAGCAGGCGCAGGATATCCGTGCCGCTCGCCGCGACGTTTCCGAGGGGATCGAGCCCCGTCTCCCGGCGGAAGGCCTCGAGAATCGGTTCGGGGAAGCCTCCGGGATAGGTCGGGAAGGGCTCCTGAAGCAGAACCCCGGCGATCTCCCAGTGGCCCGTCGTGGTATCCTTCCCCGCCGACGCCTCCGCCATCCGCCCGAAGGCGGCCGCCGGCTCCTCAACGGGGCTCACCCCCGGCACAGCCAGGATGTTCCCCAGCCCCAGCCGTTGAAGATTGGGCAGAGCCAGCCCCCCGCAGACTTCTGCCACGTGCAGCAGGGTATTTGCCCCGGCGTCTCCGTAGCGGTCCGCATCGGGCAAGGCCCCGACCCCGACCCCGTCCAGGGTGATCAGCACCACCCGCCGTCCAACCCCTTCCCCGGTCCTCATCCCTTGGCCGCGCTCCACTCCCGGAGCAGAGAGAGGCCTGCACTGGTCCCGATCCGGGTGGCTCCGGCCTCAAGAAGCTCCCTGCAGAATGCCCAGGTGCGAATCCCCCCGGCAGCCTTGACGCCGATGCGTCCTGCGGCGACCCGGGAGAGCAGCAGCACATCCGCGGCGGTGGCCCCGCCCGATCCGAAACCGGTGGAGGTTTTCACGTAGGCGGCACCGGCCCTCACCACAGCCTCGGTGAGCTCCCTCTTGGCGGAATCCTCAAGGTAGCAGCACTCCAGGATCACCTTGACCGCCCCCCCCTCCGAAGCGCGCACCACATTGCGGATATCCTCCTCCACATCCTTGATCCGCCCCTCGAGGGCGGCCCCCACATGGATCACCATGTCGACCTCCCGGGCGCCTCGGGCTACGGCCTGGGCCGCCTCGATGGCCTTGAGGTCGCTCGGCAGGTAGCCCAGAGGGAATCCGACCACGGTTCCCAGCGCCACCTCCGACCCGTAGAGCAGATCGGCGGCCAGGGGCACGAAGACCGGGGGGATGCAGACCGAAGCGAAGCCCCACTCCACCGCCTCCTCGCAGAGGATGCGGATCTGGGCCGCCGTGGTCTGAGGCTTGAGCAGGGTGTGGTCGATGAACGGAGCTGGATTTTTGAGAAA
>JBFHXN010000097.1:0-8050 GCA_041598955.1 Desulfuromonadales bacterium
AAGGTCATCCGGGGCCAGATCGAGGAGCTCGCCCGGCAGTTCATCGCTGGGGAGAGCCCTGCGGAGGCGGCCCGAACCCTCTCCCGCCTGCGCCGGGAGGGCTTCGCCTGCACCGTCGATCTGCTCGGAGAAGCGACGGTGAGCGAGGCGGAGGCCGACCGCTACCGGGACGGCGTTCTCGCCCTCCTCTCGGCCCTCGGCGCCGCCCAACAAAAGTGGGCCCCCCTGGGGGAGGCGGAAAAGGGGGCGCTCGACTGGGGGCATGCCCCGCTGCTCAACGTCTCGGTCAAGCCCTCGCCCCTCTCCTCCCGGGTGACCCCCATGGATTTCGAGGGTTCGGTGACGCGGATCCTCTCCCGGCTCGATCCCCTCTTCCGCCGGGTGCGGGAGCTGGGGGGCTTTCTCTGCATCGACATGGAATCCCACCAGGTCAAGGAGATCACCCTGGAGGTCTACCGGCGGCTGCGTCTCGAGCACCGGGACGACCCCCACCTGGGGATCGCCCTGCAGAGCTACCTGCGGGAGACCGACGAGGACCTTGAGGGCCTTATCGCCTGGGCCAGACGCGAAAAGACCCCCCTCTCCGTGCGCCTGGTGAAGGGGGCCTACTGGGACTTTGAAACGGTGCGTGCGAGGCAGAACGGCTGGCCGGTCCCCGTTTACACGGAGAAGGAGCAGACCGACGCCGCCTTCGAGCGCCAGGCCCGCCTGATCCTCGAGAACCACGACATCTGCCACCTCGCCTGCGGCTCCCACAACGTGCGCTCCATCGCCGCCGTTCTGGAGACCGCCCGGGAGCTCGGGGTGCCCGAGGAGCGCTACGAGTTCCAGGTCCTCTACGGGATGGCCGAGCCGGTGCGCAAGGGGCTTCTGAAAAAAGCCGGCAGGATCCGGCTCTACGCCCCCTGCGGAGCGATGGTGCCGGGGATGGCCTACCTGGTGCGGCGGCTGCTGGAGAACACGGCCAACGAATCCTTCCTTCGGCAGAGCTTCGCCGAAGGGGCCGAACTCGACGGGCTCCTGGAGGATCCCGCATCCAGGGTCTCCAAGGTTGAGAAGGTTGAGGACTCCATGGACCGGGGCCCCGGAGGAGAACTCCCCCCCTTCGCCAACGAGGCTGCGGCCGACTTCACCCGCCCCGAACTGCGGGAGGCATTCTCCGAGGCCATCCCGGCGATCCGGAAGCGGATGGGTGGAATCGTCCCCCTCCATATCGGCGGCCGGGATGTGACCACCTCCGAGGTGGCCGAGTCGGTGAACCCCGCCGCCCCCGGGGAGGTGGTCGGGCGGGTCTGCCAGGCCGGGCCCGCCGAGCTCGAAGCGGCCGTCGCCGCCGCCGCAAAGGCCTTTCCCGCCTGGCGCGACACCCCGGCAGAAGCCCGGGCGGCCATCCTGGTGAAGGGGGCCGCCGAGGCGAGGCGGCGCCTGGTGGAGCTGGCCGCGTGGCAGGTGCTCGAGATCGGCAAGCAGTGGGACCAGGCCCATGCCGACGTGGCCGAGGCCATCGATTTTCTGGAGTACTACGCCCGGGAGGCGATCCGCCTCTCTTCCCGCAGGCGCCTCGGCTCAGCCCCCGGCGAGCTCAACCACTACCTCTACGAGCCCCGGGGGGTCGCAGCGGTCATCGCCCCCTGGAACTTCCCCCTCGCCATCAGCTGCGGCATGAGCGCCGCCGCCCTCGCCGCCGGCAACTCCGTGGTCTACAAGCCCTCGGGCCTCACCCCCGTCGTGGGCCGGCAACTCGTCGAGATCTTCCTCGCCGCCGGGCTGCCCCCCGGCGTCTTCAACTACCTTCCCGGAAAGGGGGGTGTCATCGGAGAGAAGCTGGTCGGCCACCCCGGGGTGAGCCTCGTCGCCTTCACCGGCTCGGCGGAGGTGGGGCTGGGGATCCTGGAAAAGGCGCCCCGGGTGGCGCCCGGGCAGGCCTACGTGAAGAGGGTGGTTGCGGAGATGGGGGGGAAAAACGCGATCATCGTGGACGACGACGCCGACCTCGACGAGGCGGTGCCGGCCATTCTCGCCTCGGCCTTCGGCTTCCAGGGGCAGAAATGTTCCGCCTGCTCCCGGGTCATCGTCCTCGATGCCGTCTACGACCCCTTCGTAAAAAGGCTCGTCGAAGGGGCCCGCTCCCTGGCCATCGGCCCGGCGGAGGACCCTGCAAACACCCTGGGCCCCGTCGCAGACGGGGCCCAGCGGGACAAAATCCTCCGCTACCTGGAGCTCGCGGCCGAGGAGGGGGAGATCCTCTACCGGTGCGAGGTGCCCGATGGCGAGGGATTTTACGTCCCCCTCGCCCTTGTGGGGGGGATCACCCCCGAACACCGCCTCGCCCGGGAGGAGATCTTCGGGCCGATTCTCGCGATCCTGCGGGCCCGGGACTTCGACCAGGCCCTCGAGTGGGCCAACGACAGCCCCTATGCCCTCACCGGGGGGCTCTTCAGCCGCAGCCCCGACCACCTCGCCCGGGCGCGGACGGAATTCAGGGTGGGGAACCTCTACCTCAACCGGGGGATCACCGGCGCCCTGGTGGAGCGCCAGCCCTTCGGGGGGGCACGCCTCTCGGGGGTCGGGAGCAAGGCCGGAGGGCCCGACTACCTGCTCCAGTTCCTCGACCCGAGAACGGTCACGGAGAATACCCTCAGGCGGGGCTTTGCTCCGGCGGAGGAGTGACGGAAGAGGGGGGCATCAAATGGTTTCTGATTTTTCTCCCTGCCCTTTTTCTCCGTGATCTCCGTGATCTCCGTGATCTCCGTGGACTCGAGGGAGCGAATGCGAGCGGGTGCGAGAAAGGCCTGACCCGCCGCCGGGTCAGGACGGCGCCATCCGGACCGCGTCGCGCCCCGCCTGCTTAGCCTCGTACATGGCCAGGTCGGCCTCCCTGAGCAGAGAGGAAGGGTCCGCACCCCTGGCGGGGGCCAGAGCGACTCCGATGGACGCGGAGAGTCGCAACTCCTCCCCGCCGATCCGGAAAGGGCGGGCGAGGCTCGCCCGGAGCTTCTCCGCCACCCGCATGGCACCCTCCTCTCCCCCCACTTCCCGCAGCAGCAGGACGAACTCATCCCCCCCCAGGCGGGCGGCGCAGTCGGTCTCCCGCAACGATCCGCGCACCCGGTCTGCCGCTTTCTGCAGCACCCGGTCCCCACCGTCATGTCCCAGGGTGTCGTTGACCTCCTTGAAACGGTCGAGGTCGAGAAAGAGCAGGGCGATACGCTCCCTGGTCCCCTGCGCCTCGGCAAGGGCGGTCCGAAGCCGCTGCATGAAGAGGATCCGGTTGGGGAGGCCCGTGAGCTGGTCGGTGTGGGCCTGCAGCCAGATCTGCTCCTGCAGCCGCTTGACCTCGCTGATGTCTTCCTTGACGGCCACAAAGTGGTTGATCTCTCCCTCCTCGTCGAGAAGGGGGGAGATGGAGATCTTCTCCCAGAAGAGCTCGCCGCTCTTCTTGCGGTTCAGAAGCTCCCCCCGCCACTCCCCTCCACCGAGGATGGTTTCCCAGAGCTCCCGATAAGTCGCCGGGGGGGTCAGCCCCGATTTGAGGATTTTGGTGCCGGCGCCGAGCAACTCCTCCTCGGCGTAGCCGGTGATCTCCCTGTATTTACGGTTGACGTACTCGATCCGCCCCCCCCGGTCGGTGATCATCACCGCCACGGGACTGAATTCCAGGGCCTGGGAGATCTTGGCCAGCTTCTCCTCCGCCCGCCGCCGTTCGGTGACATCGTGGACGATGCTGTAGAGCAGCTGCCTCCCCTGACGGTTGATGGGCCCTGAGTAGACCTCCACGTCCCGCTCCGTGCCGTCGGCGAGACGATGCCGGAAACTGAAGCAGCGACGCTCCTCGCGACGGGCCCGGTCCATCTCCCGATGCACCTCCTCCCGGGAAAGGGTGTTGATGGCGCTGATGTGGAGCCCCGTCAGTTCCCCGTAGGCATAGCCGTAGAACTTCAGGGCCGCCGGATTGGCGTCGATGACATGGCCCGACTCGGGGTCGATGAGGAGCATGACCGCGTGGTTGTTGGCAAAGAGGGCGTGATAATGGGACTCCTGCTCGACGCCCCCACCCGCCGTCGACCCTGTCCGTCCCTCCCCATGGGACCTCGGTTCCTCCCTCGCCGGGACTTTCGCTTCCTTTTTCATCGGCTTGTCTCTTCTCCCGGGGCGAAAACCCTGAAGGGGCCTCTTTGGCTTCATTCTCCCAACCCATACTTCGTCATAAGGGAAAGGCCCCTTTCGAGGCCCCTCCCCTCCGTTTCTGAACCCTAGCCTTCATCCCTGCCGAAGTTGTGATACTCCTCCAGGTTGCTGAACTCGCCCCAGGCCAGGAATTCATTGGGGGCGTTGGTGAATTCGTAGACCTTTCGGATGCTCTCGTGCTCCCGGTGCTCGGCTTCGGCGATGCGAAGAAGCAAGTCGCGAACCCCCCTGTCGCTCTCCCTCTCGGCAGCCTCTTCGTAGAGGGTGAAAAGGGACTGTTCGATTTCGAGGATGAAGCGGTAGGCGTCCAGGTCGTTCTGCAGCCGGGCGAGCACCTCACCCGGATCGAGAGCGTTAAAGAGGTTGCCGGCCCGGTCGAGGGTCGCCGAGTTGCCGGCGCTCCCCTTGATCCCATCGGCCTTCAGGGAACGGAAACGCTCGAGAAGCTTCTGTTCGTCTTTGACCATCATCCCGAAGATCTTGCGCAGGCCGACCCGGTCGGTGCTCTCGGCGAGCTTTTTGTAGAAATCACGGCCGCTTCTTTCGACTTCGATGGCAAAATCGAGGACTTTCATATCGGCTCCTTTCCGGCCCTGGTCCGACCGGAGCCGGGGGGCCGTTCCGTTGCGAGCCAAGGAGGCGTAAAATCGCAGGTTTTTGGCTCTTCATCCCCATTATACCCCATCCTCCGCCACCCGCTGTGATCTCGGAACCGACGGAAAAGGGGCCACGGCATTGCCGTGGCCCCTTTTCATCTGCCAGGACATCCCTTTGCGGTTACCCCTCCTTGACCCCCAGCTTGCGCAGCAGGGTGATCGCCGGGCACCAGTCGCTGAAGGCGCTCTGGATGAGATTCAACCCGACGAAGGCGGTGAAGAAGAGCCAGTAGGGGGAGTGGAAGTGGGCCAGCAGCGCGCTGGCCAGGACGAAAATGCCGGCGAAAAGCCGCAGGTAGCGATTGACGGTCATGCTCTGTACCTCCTTTGGTGTTCCTCGGCCTTGCGGCCGTAGATGAGCCAATATACCACGGGGATGACCACGAGGGTGAAGGCGGTGGACGCGAAGACGCCGAAGATGATCGACCAGGCCAGCCCGGAGAAGATGGGGTCGAGGGTGATGATCCAGTTGCCGAGCAGGGCGGCTCCGGCGGTGAGCAGGATGGGGCGCAGGCGCACCGCCCCGCTCTCCACGATGGCCTCCTTGAGGGGGGTCCCCCGGCGCATGGCGTGGTGGATGAAGTCGATGAGGATGATGGAGTTGCGCACCACGATTCCCGCCAGGGCGATCATCCCGATCATGGCCGTGGCGGTGAAGAAGACCGGGGTGTCGTACCCCCCGACGGGGGAGTCGAGGATCAGGTTGAGGACCCAGAACCCCGGCATGATGCCGATCATGGTGAGGGGGATGGCCGCCATGATGATGAGGGGCATGCCGTAGGAGTCCGTCTCGATGAGCAGCAGGATGAAGATCAGCACCAGGGCCGCGCCGAAGGCGATCCCCAGGTCCCGAAAGACGTCGAGGGTGATGTTCCACTCCCCCTCGCCGCTCCAGACGACGCTGGTTCCGGTCGGCAGGGGGTTCTCCTTGAAATGGGAGGAGAGGTTGAGGATGGCGTTCACCGGGCTCTTGCCGGCCATCTCGCCGAAGACGTAGACCACCCGCTCGAGGTTCTTGTGGTAGATGGTCGGCTCCAGGGGTTCCTCGACGAAGCGCCCCAGCTCCGAGAGACGCACCAGCTGACCGCCGGCCCCCTTCACCTGGAGGGCCTCGAGGTCCGCCGCCGATGAGCGGCTCTCCCGGGGCAGGCGCAGGAGAATCCCCATGGGGTTGCGCTCCGTGGGGATGTGGACGGTGCCGACCCTCTCCCCCGCCAGGGCGATGGCCAGGGTCCGGGCGATTTCGGCGGTGGCGATCCCGGAGAGGGCCGCCTTCTCCCGGTCGGGGAGGAAATGGAGCCGGCGCTGGGGATACTCCACCGTGTCGTCCACGTCGACGACCTTGTCCTCCACCGCCATCCGATCCCGGACCAGGCGGGCCGCGGCGATCTGGTCGTCGTAGGAGACCCCCGGCTCGGCATAGACCTCGGCGGCGAGGGTGGCGATGACCGGCGGCCCGGGCGGGACCTCCACCAGCTTGAGCAGGGCGCCGTGCCCGGCGGCGATGCGGGTGAGGTCGTCCCGCAGGCGCAGGACGATGGCATGGCTCTGCTGGGCCCGCTCCCCCTTGGGGGCGATGTTGACCCGGATATCGGCCATGTTCGGGCCCTGGCGCATGTAGTAGTGACGCACCATGCCGTTGAAATCCATGGCGCTCGCCGTTCCGACGTAGGCCTCGAAATCGGTGACCTCGTTGACGGTGCCGAGGTAATCCTCCAGGGCCCGGACAACCTCGTCGGTCTGCTCCAGGGTGGCCCCCTCGGGGAGGTCGACGACCAGCTGGAACTCGTTCTTGTTGTCGAAGGGGAGCATCTTCATCGGCACCATGTCGAAGGCCGGCATCGCCATCGACCCCAGAAGAAGCACCACCACGCCCCCCACCAGCAGCCATCCCTTTTTGGGCGAATCGAGAAAGGGGATCATCAGGCGCCGGTAGACCTGGTAGGTGCGGCTCTCCTCGAGGACGAACTCCTTCTCCTCCTTGCCGTACTCCCCCTTGAGGAGGTGGTAGGACATCCAGGGGGTGACGGTGAAGGCGACCAGCAGCGACATGACCATGGTCAGGGGGAGGTTGATCGCCATGGGCCGCATGTAGGGGCCCATCATCCCGGTGATGAAAAGCATCGGCAGAAAGGAGAAGATGACCGCCAGGGTCGCCAGGATGACGGGGGGGCGCACCTCGTCGACGGCGGTGAGGACCGCGTCTCGGGGGGGCTCTTTCTTCATCTTGAAGTGGCGGTAGATGTTTTCCACGTCGACGATGGGGTCATCGACCAGAAGACCCAGGGCGAGAACCAGGGCAAAAAGGGTCACCCGGTTGATGGTATAGCCGAACCAGTAGTTCACCAGCAGGGTGAGGGAATAGATGATGGGGATGGAGACCGCCACGATGAGCGCCTCGCGCCACCCCAGGGCGAAGATGACCAGGGCGAGGACGGTGACGATGGCGATCACCAGGTGGGTGATCAGCTCGTTGACCTTGTGGTTGGCCGTCTCGCCGTAGTTGCGGGTGACCCGCACCTCCATTCCGTCGGGGATGATGCTCCCCTCCATGGCGCGCACCGCGGCGATGACGTCCTCGGCCACCACCACGGCGTTGGTCCCCTTCTGCTTGGCCACCGCGATGTGGACCGCCTGATGCTCCCTCCCCTCGGCGGCCGCCGCCGCATCCCCCGCCGGCCCGAACCTCAGCCGGGTGTAGGTCGAGGCCTCGGCCATGTCGTCCCGGACGTCGGCGATCTCCCTCAGGTAGACCGGCGCCCCCCCCTGCACTCCCACGACCAGGTCCCCCACTTCGGTTGCCGAGCGGAAGAAGGAGCCCCCCCGCACCAGGACCTCGGCGTTTCCCCTCTGGAAGCTGCCGGCGGGCAGCTCCAGGTTGGCCCCGGCCAGGGCCCGGCTTACTTCCAGGGGGGTGAGCCCCCGGGCGGCGGCCGCCTGGGGATGGAGATCGACCCGGACCATCCTCGGGCGGCCGCCGATGACCGTGGTGACCGAGGTGTGTTTCACCGACTGGAGGCGGTCGACCACCTCCTCGGCCACGCGGCGCAGCTCGTGGTCCGAGGCATTTTCGGAATAGAGGGAGAGGTTGACGATGGGGACGTCGTCCACCTCGATCGGCTTGACCACCCACCCCGTCACTCCCGGCGGGACGATGTCGAGGTGGGTATCGATCTTGTTGTGGAGCTTGACCAGGGAGTCGATGC